>CAVIWQ010000131.1:0-2010 GCA_963646605.1 Bacteroidaceae bacterium | reverse complement strand
GATTTTTAACTGGTAGCGAGGGTCGGATTCGAACCAACGACACGCGGATTATGATTCCGCTGCTCTAACCAACTGAGCTACCCCGCCATCAAAAACTTGTTATCTTTTAAGGTTATTTTTTTCACTTGTCAAGAACATTTTTTCACTTTTTTAAAAAATGTTGTAAATTTTCATCCAAAACTTTGCAAGCATTGCTTCCAAACTCTTCAAACAATGTTTTCCATGCTCCTTTGTGCGTATTCCAATAGCAGCTGCGGCGGTTGTTATCATAATAGCGCGCCTGCAAAACGACCTCCAGTTTATCCATTTGTTTTACAAAACGCGCTTCAGGAGTATCTTGTTTTTCATATTCCTCAAATAATCTGGGCAATGTTAAGTTGTTGATTTTTTGTGCAATCTTATGAATAGCCTCGATTTCTAAGCGATATTTTTCTTCTTTTGTTGGTGTGTCTTCAGGTGTATAATCTCCGGTGAGCGCTTCAGCTAAATCATGAACAACAGCAAATTCAAAGCATTTCAGCTTATCGAGATTGTCCGGACACAAAAGCAACACCAGCAAACACAGCCCGTAAGTATGGTCGGCAACCGATTCCGGATTTTCGACTTCACGTTTTATCCACCCTGCCCGCACAACATCTTTCAAGCAGCAGACCACATCCGCCAAAGAGTCAACATCCATTTTATTCTCCTTTGTTAATAAATTGTTTATTATATCTTTTTTCTCTTGTCAAGCTTGTGGCTTTTTCTTATTTTAAGGCCAAAATCACAACTATAAATATGGAACTAAAATGACTAAAATCAAACAATATTTACCGGCAATATTGCTTTCAACCGCTTTTATTGCCTCCCCAGCTGTTGCTGAAAACAAAAATTTAAGCAATTTGCGCGCTAATTTCCGCCGCATTGCTTTGGAAATGGCTTCGACCGAAGTACAAAACGCAAAATATTACACAGATAACCCAAACTCACAATTGAGTGCCGACAGCCAAACTATGATAAAAGGCGTGTTTGATTTTGTGCTTGAATACGAACAGCCCGATTGGCAATGGAACAACAGTTTGTTTGCCGAATACGGGCGAACAAAAATCAGACCTGCCGATGACGACACGACTACCAGTGAAGATGCCGACAAAATTTTGTTTACGACCGATTACAACCGCAAAATTTGGGTTTTTGAAGCTGACAATGCCGATGTCGGTCCTTTTGTGAGCGCCGCTTATCAAACAGAATTTAAGGCTAACAAACCTGCTCCGCTGCAAAAAATTGTACGCGGTAAAGGCGGTATAAAAGTTTTTAACGGTGACATCATCAAAGAACTCTATGCTGCTGCCGTCGGCGAATATGATATGACCTACAGTGATGACCGCAATACCAAAGCCGCTTATGAAATTGGTTGGCGCAGCGAATTTATAAACTCTGATCAGGTGAAATTTCAGCTTGAAGGCTATTACCGCGATTATTTAACTTACAGCGAATATGTCGGAACTGACCTCAAATATGAATTAAGCGTTATCGGACGCATGGATGTTAAAATCCGCAATCAGTTCAGCCTTGCTCCTTATGTGCAATATTTTCAGGGTGAGGCACGCGAAGTCGGCAAAACCGGAAGCAATTTTATGATTGGGTTATCTTTTGCCTATTCAGAATTGTTTAATCTGTAATAACAAGAAAAAAGCAGGCTATCTTAATGATAGTCTGCTTTTTTTACCAACAAACAAATTAAAGTTTGCTCTTTACTAATGTAACCAACTGTTTAACAGTGATTTCATTAAAAGTTTCACACTCATCGTCTGACAATTCAATGCCAAATTTTTTCTCAAGCTCCATGGCCAATTCGACAAGTTCCAAACTTTCGAGAGCCAAATCGTCGTGCAATTTGTCGTCATCCTCCACAGTGTCGAGTTCAACGGAAGAAACTTTTTCCAAAGCTTCACGCACTTTTTCATCTATAAATTCAATTCTGCTCATAAAATAATTTATTATTAATTAATAAAACATTGAAATCTATAT
>CAVIWQ010000130.1:0-2039 GCA_963646605.1 Bacteroidaceae bacterium | reverse complement strand
CAGCTTATAATTTATAAACCTGTTTTTACAGGCAATTTTACGAAAAAACTAATATATATATACAAAACTACAACAAGAACTAAGCTGTTTTTTGATATAAATATTGCTGAAACTCGCAAAACATATTTCTTATTCCGCTTCCAAGCTCTTGCACAGCATCAATAGCAGAACCATATTTTAGTGTTACCAATTCGCCTATTCTTTCATCATCCAATTCAAAAACCCCTTCTTTAACATATTGTTGCAAAACAAAATCTATAAAGGCGCATTGCCTTGAAGCGTAATTGTCCATAACATACACTTTGCATTGATTGGCTCGTTCAAGCCTTGTTTTCATATTTTGACAATATTCGGCAAGATAATTCAAAACATCAAACACATCTTTATCTTCAGCATTCAGAACATTTTGAACATATTTAAACACATCTCGATTATATCCTTGCTCTGCAAAACGTTTTAGCAAAATTTTGCGGGTAAGCGGATCCAGCCAAATGCGGCGCAGTTCTTCTTCCGATTTAAAAAAGTTAGGCATTTTTCCGACAAGTTTTTCTATAAACTCTTTAGCGCTTATCGGTTTTCCTAGTTCTTTATCATAAAAAGTCGTTCCGTCATCATAAATTTCGACTTCTCTTCCTTTTCCAAGTTTAACTGTTGTTATTTTCGGAGATTCTGGCAAATCATTTTCGTTTTTTTCTTTGCCGTTTGTCTTTTTGTTTGACTTTGCTCTGTATGTTCCAATATATTCAGTCGGTCCATCCCATTCTTTGTCTTCAAAATTGTTTGAGGCGTTTACAAAATCATAAACCGTAAAATAGTCTTTATCCTCGCAAACTCTGGTTCCGCGGCCTATTATCTGCTTAAATTCAATCATTGAATTGACAGGTCTTAACAATACAATATTTTTAATCTGAACGGCATCCACACCGGTCGAAAGTTTTTTAGAAGTAGTCAATATGGTAGGAATTGTTTTAGATGTGTCTTGAAACTGCCTTAAAAACATTTCTCCGCGCTCACCGTCATCAGCCGTCACTCTCACACAATAGTTAGGATTGGAGCTTGCTGTTTTGCATTGATTAATCATATCTCGGATAAGTCCGGCATGAGTTTGCGTGGCGCAAAAAACAAGGGTTTTGTCGTTTTGATTTATTTCACTCATAAATTTTTTAACCCGTTCAAATTCTTTATCTTCAATAAACAACTCGCTATTTTTATAAATTTTTTCGGCATTTATTTCTCCATCTATATCATCTGATGAATTATATTTATACTCATCAAAATTTGTATGCATTTTTCTAACTCTGAAAGGAGTTAAAAAGCCGTCATTAATTCCTTGTTTGAGTGAATAAGTATAAACAGGCTCGCCAAAATATTTATAAGTATCGACATTATCTTTTCGTTTTGGAGTAGCCGTAAGTCCCAAATGAACAGCACTGTTAAAATAGTTGAGAATATCCCGCCAATTGCTTTCAGCATCAGCGCCGCCACGATGGCACTCATCAATAATCACAAAATCGAAAAAATCTTCTGGATATTGCCCGAAATAAGGTTCTTTTCCACTCATAAATGTTTGAAAAATTGTAAAAAATATGCTCTCAGCGTCCGGCAGTTTACCTTTTTCCTTTATATCTTGCGGAGTAATACGTGCAAGTGCATTTTGCGGAAAAGCCGCAAAAGCATTAAAAGCTTGATCTGCTAAAATGTTTCTGTCTGCCAAAAACAATATTCGCGGCAATCTGTTTCCGATATTTTTTGTATTCCACTTTGCCTGCATTAACTTCCAAACAATCTGAAAAGCTATGCAGGTTTTTCCTGTTCCGGTTGCAAGCGTTAACAATATGCGTTTTTTTCCTTCACTCAAAGCTTTTACCACCGCGTTAACGGCATTTTCCTGATAATATCTGAGTTCAAACTGTCCATCGGTTTTGGTAGGAATGGAAGACAGCAAATTAAATATTTTATTGTTTTGCCGATAAGTCATATTCCAAAGTTCTTCAGGCGTTGGATAGCTGCTGACTTTTTCTTCCTGCCCTGTTTTCATA
>CAVIWQ010000129.1:0-2152 GCA_963646605.1 Bacteroidaceae bacterium | reverse complement strand
AAGCTATAAGCTCTTTGGAACCACGCGCCTAGCGCGTGGTTTTCTTGACACACAAAAAAAGCCGCTCTTTACAGAACGGCTTCAATTTTTTAAGGAGAAACTACATAGTATAAGTTTGACGGGATTTTAGAACTGCATTTGCAGTTATTTCTTTTTCGGCGTTTTTAACCATTGTTTGTGCTAAAATATTATCTTGAACATCCATACCGCCATGAGAAATCTCTTTAGTATCATAGCGCAATTTAGCCAAATATTCAGGAGCTTTTGTCATAGAACTCACCCAAGAAGTTCCTCCTTTTGAGATGGTCATATTGCTAATGTAAGATCTATTTGCGTCAGCAGATTCAATTCCTGCTGCACTTGTATATTTAACGCCGCCTTTACTCATAAAACTATGAGCGCCGCTATTTTCCGAAGAAAAAACATGTTTGGCGTTATTTTCGTTTAGTAATTTGGTCATTTGGGCTCTCCTTAATAATTTCCCATCTTTTTTGTCTATTATCCCAATATTTGAAAGTTTTGTCAATAAAAAAATGCAGTTAATTCAAAAATCGGTTGGATTTATTCTGTTTTGTGGCATATAATGCCTTTGTTTTGATAATTTGTCCAGAGAAGAAAATGTCTTTATTGAAATCTATAACAACATTCGGCGGTTGGACCTTAATCAGCAGAATCACAGGCTTTTTCCGTGATGTTGTTCTTGCAAATTATTTGGGAGCAGGAGCTGTTTCCGATGCTTTTTTTGTAGCTTTTAAATTACCGAATTTATTTAGAAGTCTTTTTGCTGAGGGGGCTTTTACAGCAGCTTTTGTACCGATTTTTTCGCAAAAATTAGTTGGTGATGGTAAAGAAAGCGCTGTTAAGTTCGCCGCGCAGGCTATTTCGGTTTTGGCGTTGTTTGTCGGGCTGTTCGTACTGTTTATGGAAGTGCTGATGCCGGTGGTTGTTATGTTTTTGGCTCCAGGTTTTTCAGATGATGCCGGCAAAATAAACTTAGCCGTTTTTTTGTCAAGAATTACATTTCCTTTTTTATTGCTTATTTCTTTGGTTTCTTTTCAATCCGGTATATTGAATTCACTAAACAAGTTTGCTGCTCCGGCTGCTGCTCCCGTTATATTAAACCTGACTATGATTGCTTCGGTTTTTGTTCTTATGCCTTTTATTGCAACGCCGGCTTATCGCATTGCTTTGGGAATTCCTGCCGCGGGAGTGCTGGAAGTTTTGTGGCTGCATTATTTTCTGAAAAGGCAAGATGTCTTTATTCGCCCGCAAAAAGATGTTTTGAACTTAATGAAATCCAATGAAATAAAAACACTCTTTAAACGTATTGCCCCCGGCGTGTTTGGAGCTGGAATTTATCAGATTAATATGATGGTTGATACTATTTTGGTTTCGTTGGTGGGAACCGGTGCCATTTCTTGGTTGTACTATGCAAACAGATTGCAGCAATTGCCTTTGGGAGTCGTCGGTGCTGCTATTGGCGTTGCACTGCTGCCGATATTGTCCAAACAGTTAAAAGCCGGACAAGTTTCCGAAGCCAACCAAACTCAAGATAAAGCAATAGAATATGGCGCTTTGATGTCAATACCGGCAGCGGTAATCATGATTGTGTTGGCAACACCTATTGTAAATGTTTTGTTTCAACACGGAAAATTCGGAACTTTGCAAACAATAATGACGGCAAAAGCTGTTATTGCTTATGCTGTTGGTTTGCCTGTTTATGTAATGGTTAAAGCTATGACGCCTAATTTTTTTGCGCGCTGTGATACAAAAACTCCGGTTAAATACAGTGCTGTTGTGCTTTTGGCAAATTTATTATTTGCTTTGCTGCTTATGAAACCATTTGGGCACGTTGGCATAGCCACAGCAACAACATTGGCGGCTTTTGTATCTTTTTATCAATATGCGCATGGTTTGAAAAAAAGAAAGTATTGGTGCTTTTCCGCGGATTTGTGTTTGAGAATCGTCAAAATAATCGGGTGTTCCCTTATAATGGGTGTTTTTCTGTATATTGAAAAAGAAGGAATAACATTTTTGTTTGAAGATTGGCTGAATTTTTCAACAATAGTTAAATTACTGCTTTTAGGTTTGATGTGTTCTCTTGCCGGTGTTTTGTTTTTGTTTCTCATAAAATTATGCGGCGTAACGGATG
>CAVIWQ010000128.1:0-2172 GCA_963646605.1 Bacteroidaceae bacterium | reverse complement strand
TCGCAATATACAGTAACGGACGTTTTGAGTTTGATTTTTGCAAGCAGTTTTTCCGAAACAAAAAATCTTATTTTAACATTTTCAGGTGGAAGTATAGAAACAACAGGACTTCCGGCTGGAACATATTCTCCCAATCTGAAATAAGTGTTTTCGATTTGTCCGCCGACTTTTGAATAAACCGTATTGTTTGCAGCCTGTTGTTGTACTTTTACTAAATTTTGCCGCGCGATTTCAATATCTTTTCGAGCGGCTTCCAATTCATCTTCACGTGCTGAAAGCATGGCCGTTTGCAATGAAGCTTCAAGTTCTTCGACTTTGGCTTTTGCTTTCTGAAAATCTGATAATTTTTGATCAAAATCCGATTGACTGACAATTTGAGTTTTTATGAGATTTTTTGCACGTTCATATTCTTTTTGAGTGTTTTTAAGTTCAGCTTCAGCTTGAGCCTTTTGTTTTAAGATTATTTCAAGTTCTTGTTTGCGTTTGCCTTTGCTCAAATTTGCATAATTGGCATAGGTTTTATCAAGTTGAAATGTTGCTTGTTGGATATTGGCGTACCAAATTTCTTTGTCAATAGTAAACAATGGGGCGCCGGCTTTTATGATATTTCCTTTTGAAACTTTTATTTCATCCAATATTCCGCCGGTGTATGGCGAAATATAAACATAAGTTCCTTCTATATATCCGTTGACAAAATTTTCATTCTGCGGAGAACAAGCTGCCAATGCCAAAAATAGTAAAAATATTTTTTTCATATTTGTTCTCCTGTTTTTTTATGATGTTTACTCTTTTTAATAAATAAAAAAGATTAAACAAAGGTTAGAATAATGAAAGATGTGATAAATTTGACAAAAAATATAATGTATTGTAAAATATAATAAACAGAAGGAACTTTTTATGGATCAATCTTTCGTGGAAAATATTTTAGCTCAGTCATCTGACGCAGTTGAGTTAAAAAATATTATTTCAAATCATTTTGATGAATTGAATGAAGATTGTATGCTGTCCATTGGTTTGGAAGAGAAGCAAAAAGTTTCTGATGTTGTTAATACTTTGCGAAAAAAAGGTATAAATGCTGTCGGGTATTATAACAGCGGTGCTGAAGCATTGGATACCTTTGTTGTTGACGGAAGCGGTATCAGGTCTCCTTTTTTATCTCCGCGGGACGCTTTGCAGGCAAGCGCCGATATATATGAGATATTAAAAGCTGAAGGAATAAAATTTAAAGGTCATGTTTTACCGCAAACTAAAGAAAATTTTGTATTTTGCGGACATCAGACATCAAAAAATGATACTAAAGAAATTGATGTGGCGGAAAATTATTCTCAGTTGAATGATGGGAAAAATCAGGCAGATATTGAATCTTTAATAGAAACACAATTAAAAACGGTTAAAAATATGCCCTTTGTTTCTGTTGAAGAAATGGAACAAAATAATGCAAATGGGAAATTTCTGTACAGAGGCGGAACGCTGGGAGCTCAGCCTTATGCGGTTATATCTTCAAGAAGAGGTCGAGACGTATGTTATAGTTCACCGAGTTTTAAGGTTGCTTCCGATTATGCCACCGGAGCATATTCAGTAGGAGTTTCATATAAACCTGTCGATGGGAAAAAATATGGTTTTATTTATGAATATGAAACTGCAAAAGATCAAAAATATTATGGTATGTATGGTATAGAACGCGGAAAAACTAATCCGTTGTTGAATAAGGAAAACGGTGTTGAAGGTGGTGATAAATATGAAACACCGGTAATGCCTCATCGCAATAAATTAAGGAACATATACCTGCAATATGGTGATGGTGACGATAAAAAAATTGTAAAAATTGCTGAAAATGGCAAATATGTCAGTAAAAATTGGGAAAATTTTGCAAAGGCGCATGAAATTGTATCGACTGTAGAGCCAAATGATATGCTGATAAAACGCTTAAATTTGCTCCGAAAGAAGTTGTTGAATAATGAAAGCGCGGCAATAAAATATTCAAAGGAAAAGAAATTACAGCCTCTTAATGAAAGTATAAAGTTTGAAAATTTAGTTCAAAAACAGAATATTTTTGAACTGAATGGGGAACAATATATTCGAAATTTGTCTTTGCAGTTAATGAATTTGAATAGTTCTATTGAAAAAAAATCATTAAGCGGCGATATTTTATTGAATGGTGTTAATTTAGAT
>CAVIWQ010000127.1:0-2203 GCA_963646605.1 Bacteroidaceae bacterium | reverse complement strand
GCCATGGACATATAGTGCGTATACAGCCATTTATTTGCGCAGTTCGAGTTTTCATGGGATGTTTTATTCCCGTCATGATGTCGAATTGGCAATAGACGGCAAAGCGCAATATGTCGGTGATAATCGCTTGGACTATGTAAATGTGGTTTTTTCTGACAATTCTTTCCGTCAGTTTAAAATCAAAGATTCTCCGGAGTGGATTTTGGCCAAAGAAGGAGAATTGGTTAAGCGTGAAGGCGATAAATTTGTTCCACTATTCAAAAAGTAAAAAATTATGAAAAAATTTTTTATTATTACTGTTTGGGCAATGGTGTTAGGAGTTACATCTTGTAACAAACCTACAGTTCCCGAAGGTTATTATGACCAAGTTGCCTCGTTGAATTATGCTTTTCAGGAACGCGATGCATTTGCAAACGGAGTTAAGAACCATCAACATGCTCTTGACAGCTACCGCGAATGTAGAGAACAACTGAAAGGCCAAAAGCCAAAGGTTGAAACCGTACAGGTTTTGCGTGCAGCATCCTCGTATGTGATGAATAATCCGGCTTTTTATAACCGCAGTATTTCGGATAATTCTATTTCAGAAAATGGTAAAGGTGCGGATAATGAAAACATCTATGTGCTTTATTTGAGCGATGGTACCATAATTAAAGCCAGTCCGCGGAATAAACCGCAATGGCTTGGCGTTAAAGTCGGCGAAAAAGTGCAAAAGATTACTTCAATGAAAATGCAGGAAGATGGAGATTACACTTATAAAGTTGTAACGGTAGTCGACTATCATCCTTTATATCGTTAATAAAAAAATCCTGTCTTAAAAAAAGGCAGGATTTTTTTTGTAAAAATGCATATTTTATGTTACGATTATAAAAAATGAAATTGTCGGAAATAAAATGAATTATACTTTAAGAGTAATAGATGGTTTTTCTCTGAAAAATGATAATTGGTATGGCCGAATAGCAAAACTTGTCAAACCGATTAATGATATTTATCCGAATTATGATGATTGGCTGTATCAAAAATTTTTTTCGGGTCTGGAAAGCGGTTCACGAAAAATTATTGTTGCTTATGAGAATGTAGAAAAACCGATGGGAGCAGCTCTGCTTAAAGATACAGCGGAAGAAAAGAAAATTTGCTGTTTGTTTGTGCGAAAAGATTGCCGCAGATGCGGTGTGGCCGATAATTTAATGAAAAAAAGTCTGGCGGTTTTGAAAACAAATAAACCTTTACTGAGTGTTGCGGATGTAAATGTTCCCAAATTGCAAAAATTGCTGGATAAATATCATTTTGTTTTTTCTTATAGACAACAAGGAGCATATAGAGAAAACAATGTTGAAAATTATTACAATAACGAAGCAACGGAAAGACTAAAAAACGATATTTTGGCACCGTTGTTTGCTCATAAGTTGAAACAACGGTAAACAGTTAATTATTGACAAAATTTTAGAAAAAAGATTGACCTTAAACATCACTTACACTATCATACTGTTAAACTAAATTTTTAATATATGATTATGAATATAAAAGAGGCGATTAATGCTCAAAGATTGAGTATTGCGCAAATTGAAGAGGTTTTGGCCGGTAATCAGTATAATGATATATTGTTTGCCAAAGCGGATAGTGTTCGAAAAGAGTACTGTGGTGATGAAGTTAAAATGATTGCATTGCTGGAGTTTTCGAATATTTGCCGAAATAACTGTTGCTACTGCGGGTTACGTCAAGATAATGCTGGACTGAAACGCTACAAGCTTTCAGTTGAAGAAATTGTGGAGCATGCAAAGATTGCAAAATCTTTGGGGTTCAAATCTCTTGCTTTGCAATCTGGTGAAAGTAGTGCTTATTCCAAAGAAGAATTTTCTGCAATTATTAAAAAGATAAGCCAATTGAAACTTGGAATCATTTTGAGTTGTGGTGAACTGGATGGGCGCGATCTTCGTAATTTCAAAGAAGCTGGTGCTGACGGATATTTGCTGAAGATTGAAACAACAGATAAGAAATTGTATGGCAAACTCCACCCGCATCAAAACTGGATGCTCCGGAATAATACCATCAATCTGCTTTCGGCGCTTGGCTATTATACGGCTACAGGAAATATTATCGGGTTACCCGATCAGACAATTCATTCAATTGCAGAAGATATTTTGTATTTTGGTGAAGTGCACGCAAATTTTATCGGAATAGGACCGCTGATGCCGCATAAGGATAC
>CAVIWQ010000126.1:0-2227 GCA_963646605.1 Bacteroidaceae bacterium | reverse complement strand
GCCGGCAGCAACGATTTTTCCCTTGACAAGGAATATTCCCAGGAAAAATATCAGAAGATCTATGAAATGCTTGCAAAATAAATCACTGTAAAAACACAAGCGGCTGCACGAAAATGCAGCCGCCTGTTTTTATAATAGCACTCGGTCATGTTATTGCCTCTTTGTTGCTGTTGTAAAACTTTACATCCGAAATAATTTTCTTTGTCTCCTCCGAGCTGTTGTCTGTATCAAAAAATTTAACTATCCAAACATTATCGTTTCTTATTACTTTTCTGTTTAATACAGAGTTTCCGTCCGAAACCGTAAGCTTATATTCGCAGTAAAACACATCCGCATCGCTGAGAGAACCGAAATAAATCAGTGACGGTTTTGTTTCCTTCTCGCCCTTATCGTTTCGTGTAAAAAACTCCAGCGAACCGTATCTGCTGTCTGTAGTGCTTCCTTGATTACTGCCGACAACAAACTTATATCTGTTCAAATCAAATATTCCGCTGCGGACTTTTTTAAAGACAAAAGCCTCCTGTCCCTCGTCCTTATTGCCGTCAACAGCTATCCAATAATTATAATCATAGGTATATCTGCCGTCGCCCAAGCATGAAAACTGCGTAGCGCCTCGTTTTGAATTTTCAACGCAATATTCAACACAATTCTGCGCCGACATTGTGGAAAACATATACACACCGAAATTTATGCCAACAGCCGCAACGATTACAGAAATAATAACTAAACCTACAATAAATACTTTCTTTTTCATAATCACCAATTAAATACAACAGCATTATGTAACTGCCATTGTTCGTTCTTTATTGACGGAGTTAACGATAAACTAACTTCAGCTACCGGATTCTCGCCGGAAATTCCCACTTTTGTTCCTGATGTAACCGAAAGAGTCATCTGCTTCCATGTATGAACATAATAGCTATGTATTTTTTTATTATAAGAAGTTGTTTTTGCTTTGAATGTTTGTGAACATCTAAAACTCTTTAACTGAGCTAAGCCAATAGGGTCATCTATAACCTCATACTCAATCCATGAGTTTCCTCCGTTCCTTTGGAAATAATTTTTGGTTCATCACGGATTTAAGGGGAATGGAATCTAACAGCAGGTAAAGAAATAAACTTAACCAGCAGGAAGAAGAAGTCATCATCCCGATAACCGTAACCAATTCTTTTAGCGACTTTAATTTTGTTGTTAAAGCCTTCAAGCTTTCCGGTACTGATAGGATGCTCAGCATGAGCAATCAGTCCGGGAACGCCAATAAGCTAATTCGGCGATTTATTCCCAAGGGCTCCGATATCGGCAAATTCTCTCATGAGAGAATTAAGTTGATAGAACATTGGATAAATAATTATCCCAGAAAACTATTTGATGGCAAGTCCTCAAATATCCTTGTTGAACAAATTTTTGCCACTTAACTTTGTGGAATCTTTATATTGCAATTTATAGTCGGTAAGAAATTGTAAAAAAACTGTTGACAAACAAGGATTGGCATGATATAATATCAACCGTTCCTTGAGGGAACAACAAGTTAATGCGAGAGTGGCGGAATCGGCAGACGCGCACGTTTGAGGGGCGTGTGGTAATCCCGTACGGGTTCAAGTCCCGTCTCTCGCACCAAGAATTTAGCCTTGAAACAATGCAGCTGCGTGGTTTCAAGGCTTTTCTTTTGCCCTCTTGGGGTTTATTTATTTTTTCTTTGTAAATGACAAAATCCCCGAACTATCACATAAGTGGTAATCCGGGGATAAGTTTATTAAGTTTTAAAACCTCACTTTGACAAAAGCGTATAGCACGCTCTGATTGTCTGTGCGCCGGCGAGTCCGTCAACGGTGATTTTCGCCGCACGCTGGACTTGCTTTGTAGCTTCGGTCGTGCCTGCTCCGAAGATTTCGTTGTTGTCCACTCCCTGCGTGATTATGCCCTTTTTCTTGAGCATGATGAGCAGCTGCTTGTATGCGTACACGCCTTCGTTGGCGTCGCCCTTTTGAAAATATCCTCTTGTCATGTCATTACCTCCTATGTCCGACGGTGCGTCGATTGTTGTGGTTGTGGTTGTGGTCGTAGTCGAACCGAGCTTTTTATTTGCCTGATTGGCGATGTCCTGCATATGGTTTATGAGATACTGACCCGGACAAGCCGTGTTTGCAAAATCTCTGTGCAGGGTCATGTTGCAGCCGTTACGATGGTTTATGCGGTCGCTCTCGCTGCTTGACCACACAAGCTTTTT
>CAVIWQ010000125.1:0-2239 GCA_963646605.1 Bacteroidaceae bacterium | reverse complement strand
GTATTATCCATATTTTCTTCTCCCAATTTTCACATTTTATGATAATTCACTGCAATTTTCAAGCAAATTTAGATTCTTAAAAAACAAGGGGCAAGATTATGTCGCAAATTCTCTACTTTTACAATTATAGAACTATAAACAATTGATAATTTCGTATAAAAAAACACACCACCTAACCAGCAGAGTGCATAGACAAAATTGGCGGAGAAGAGAGGATTCGAACCTCCGGATGCTTTCACATCACACGCTTTCCAAGCGTGCGCCTTAAACCACTCGACCACCTCTCCAAGCATGTATATAAGTTTATATTACCCCAAAACGCAAAATTTGTCAACTTTTTTATTAAACTTTTATTCAAATCTTGTCCAAATCCCCCTAAATTTGTAAAAAATATTTCAGTTTGTTGTTTTTAATTTAATGCCTAGTACTCTTGTTTGTTTTGTTTACCCCCATCCGTTTTTCTCTCGCTATTTTTATATTTTTGGCAAAAAACGAACATAAAAAGGCAATTGGGGGGCAAAAAATCATAAAAATAACGTTTCTAACGTGCAAATTTCGCAAAAGGCACTTGAAATCTTAATTAAAATTTACTATAATAACAAAAGTATGTCGTGAGTTGTTTACAAACTAAAGAATTTTAATAGAAATGGTAAACAAAAATGGCGGTCAATTTAATATTGTTATTTATTACACAAAGGAGAATTTTATGCCTATTAAGGAATATCGTACGGAGCCGTTTACTTATAATTGGATTAATGTTGTGATTTTTAATTTTGATGGGGTGCTATACTCATCGCCGAATTATGAAGAAGAGTATGCGGACTATCTTACTCAAATTGTTAGCAAAATGAGTATTGACGGGCTTAATTTAGAAGAAGCACGTTTTGCTCTTGAATATCACAAAGTTATCGGAGGAAACAATACCGAGCGCCGAGATTTTCGTGAAGTTTGTGAACAATGTTTGGGCGTGTTGCTGAGTGATTTTGATAATTACACAATGAAGCATCCCTTTTCCCTTAGTAAAAATGCGACTATTGAAACGCTATCAAATGAATTTTTAAAAGACCTTACGCAAAAGCACAGACTTTTTATTGTGACAAACGAAAAGCCCGAATTGCTAGCACGCAAGATGAAAAGACTTGGCATAGATATAGGGCTTTTTAAAAATATTTTGGTGCCTATTTATGAAATTGATAACTCTTTTGACAAATTGGAACGCTACCAAGCAATTATACAAAACTGCTCTATTGACGGCATAGAAGCGTACGTTGTCGGGACGAATTATTACTCTGACATTGCGCCACTTATGAAGGAATACGGTTCAGGCCTGGTCGCTGACCCAACGGATTGCCACGCAACAGAAGAATTTTTGCGGAAATATCTTGTGGAGGGAACAAAATGGTAATTTGCAATAATCGTATTTTCGCTCTTGTTTGGCGAATTTTGGGATTCCTAATTGCACTTTTCGGGCTATTTTTCGTTTTGCGATTTTCGGCAATTACCCCGTATGTGTGGGTCTATTACTCATTTCAAACAAATACAATTGCCTTAATGTTCTTTTGGCTTTTGTGGATTTTGACCCTTATTCAACTTCTGGAAGACGGAGCAAAAGGCCCTGCACCAAGCGTCAAACCCGTACTTCATGTTGGCGTGGTATTTATTTTAATGGCTATGTTTTTCATCTACCTAGCCTTTTTGCCCTGGGTGGATCTCGGCTTGTGCTGGCAATCTGATTTGGGACAAGCATCGGGCAATTTTATTATGCACATAATCACACCACTCTGGATGCTGGCTGATTTTATCTTGTTTGTGCCACATGGCAACCTTAATTTCAAAACTGCATTTTGGTGGCTGACTTACCCAGTGGCTTACACTCTATTTCTCATCGCAAACGCACTGCTTTTCGGCATAGTCGTCGGCATTTCCCGTTTCCCCTATTTCTTTGCCGACATTGACAAACTCGGCTGGCTCTGTCTGCCCATCGCTCTCGCCTTTTACGTGTTTTTCTTGCTCGTAGGGCTACTAATCATCTACCTTGACAAACTTCTCGCCCGCCACCAACAATCACGCAAATACTAATAAAATCTCATCATCTTGCCCCCGCCCCGCCTGATTGTCTATTGAAAGATCTGTACGGGTACATTTTGTACCCGTACCCAAATAATAATTAAGTTGATTTTTATCATCTTCGTCATTTTAACAAAAAGATGAATTATACTATATAATAACTAAAAGAGTG
>CAVIWQ010000124.1:0-2269 GCA_963646605.1 Bacteroidaceae bacterium | reverse complement strand
GGTTGATTTTGCCGAACGGCTGGACAGCGGTTACACGCGATAAAACCCTTTCCGCTCAATTTGAACATTCTCTTGCCGTTACCAAAGATGGTTATGAAGTGTTTACATATTCTCCCAAAGGGCTGGATCGCCCTCCATATAAAAAATAAAGACTCTATTATGGATGAACAAAAAGACTATATCGGGCATAGGCAACGCATAAAAGAACGCTTTTTGCGCGGTCAAGGCAAAGATATGGCCGATTATGAATTTTTAGAGCTTTTGCTGACTTTGGCTATTCCCCGTAAAGATACAAAGCCGTTGGCAAAAGCTCTGATTAATGAATTTGGAAGTTTTGCCGCTGTTATCGGGGCTGATGATAATATGTTGATGGGCTTTTCCGGTTTGAAAGAAAATACGGTTATGCTTTTTTCTATTATCAGAGAAGCGGCTTTGCGTATGACGTGGCAAAATTTGTGCGCTTCGGATAAGCCGGTTATTTCAAATTGGGATGCAATGGTCGATTTTTGCCGTATGAAATTGGCTTATAAAAAGCGAGAAGAATTTATGTTGATTTTGCTTGATGCCAAACTGCAGGTTATCGGCGAAGAAGTCCAACAGCGCGGAACAGTCGATAATGTGGCAATTCATCCTGCCGAGGTGGTGAAATCGGCAGTTTTCAACAGTGCTAAAAGTGTTATTATGGTGCATAATCATCCGTCAGGTAATGTTACACCTTCAAAAGCGGATATTTTGATTACAAAACAAATAAATACGGCATTGCAGAGTGTGGATATTAAACTGCAGGATCATTTGATAATTGGAAAAAATGAATGTTTTAGCTTTAGAAGTGAAGGATTGATTTGAAAAAAATTAAAAAAGTTGTTGCAAAACATTTTTTTTGTTGTTAAATATACATCGTCTTCGGGACTTAGCTCAGCCTGGTAGAGCGCTTGCTTTGGGAGCAAGATGTCGTAGGTTCGAATCCTATAGTCCCGACCACATAAAATAAAAACACCACCTAAAAAGGTGGTGTTTTTATTTTATGTGTGTTTGGATATTTTGGATTGCCTGTTCCAGAAAAATAAAATTGACCATTGTTTATTCTACATATTTTTAGATAGAATATGTTTGGCAAAATTTATATCATATATTTTGTTTTCGCGCTTTTGCTGAGGGCAGGGCGGAGTTGTTATGAGTTTGTCGTTGATTATGCAATAGTCGGGAAACAATCCGATTTTTTCGATTTGACTGCCTGATGGGGTAAAAAATTGTCCTGTTGTCAAGGCCAAACGTCCGCCGTTGGCAAAGACATATATATCTTGAATTGTGCCTTTGCCGTAACTCAAACTGCCTATTAACTGTGCCTGAGCTTGTTCTTTCAGCGCTGCAGCCAGCATTTCGGCGGAAGAAGCTGTTGTTTGATCAATTAAGACAATCAGCGGTAAATTAAAGGATTTTTTTTGTTCAGAAACATAATATTTGGTTGAGTCTTTATCTTTATTTTTTGTTGCAGCAATTATGCCGTCGTCAATAAAGAGTTTGGCTATGTCAATGGCAGAATTTAATTGTCCGCCGGAATTGCCTCTGAGGTCGATAATCAAACCTGCAGTTTGTTGATAACGTGAGATTGTGTTTTTGATAAAAGCTGCGGTGTCGGAGCTGAAACCTTTTATTTTTATATACAAAATACTGCCGTCAATTTTGGCAGAAATCAGATTGTCTTTTGCGGTATCTTCTTCCAATTCATCACTGAAATGATATTTTGAATGGTCATTCAGAGAGGCGGTTGCCGCGGAAAATATTCTTTCAACCAATTTTTCATTTTGTGCGGCGGCTTTTTTAGAAACTTTTGCAGCTTTGTCTATAACTTTTTCCGTAATCTGCGCCCAAGCTGCAATATCATCGGAAGCTTTAGGCTTGTGCCATAGTCCTGCCATTTGACGATTATAATACAAATACACCATTTCTTTGCCGTCGGCAAAAGTCAAATTTTTATCAATGCCGTTTATACCTTTCAATCCTTCAACCGCTAAGACAGAAATATCAACAGGGGTTAGGTGTTTGTCCGCAATCGTTGTGTAGACGGTTGCAACCAATGCCTTGTTTGACGCAGAAGCAGAAAAAGAAAAAAATATTAAGAAAAAGGTATAAATAATGTTTTTAAGCATGGTTGTTTTTTGCTCTTTTCTTTTTAGATGATTTTTTTGTTTGTTGTTTTTTTCTCGGTGATGCACAAAATTGATTTTTATCAGGAAGCCAGCTGAAAATCAGTCCTCCGCTGATAGGA
>CAVIWQ010000123.1:0-2280 GCA_963646605.1 Bacteroidaceae bacterium | reverse complement strand
GTTAGGATATATCTATGAGATACTCAAAACAACGGGAATTAATTTTGCAAACATTACAAAAAAATGCCATACATCCCTCTGCTGAGCAACTTTACGAACTGATAAAGAGAGAAGAACCGGCCATCAGTTTAGCAACCGTATACCGCAACCTTAATTTGTTGGCTCAACAAAAAATCATAAAAAAAATAGATGGTTTGGAAGAAACTTCGCACTTTGACCACAATATTTATCCTCATCACCATTTTTTTTGCAAAAAATGCAAAAGAATATTTGATATAAATTTAGATATTATGCCGAATACAATCGATGAATTTTTGCAAAAAAACGGACTTAATGTTGAAGAATACGAAGTATCATTTCGAGGTATCTGCGCAAACTGTCAAAACAAAAATTAAATTTATTAAGGAGTTTAACTATGGAACTTAAAGGATCAAAAACCGAAAAAAATCTTATGGAAGCTTTTGCAGGCGAATCACAGGCTCGCAACAAATACACTTATTATGCTTCAAAAGCTAAAAAAGAAGGCTACAATATTATTGCCGACAAATTCGAACAAACCGCAAATAATGAAAAAGAACACGCAAAAATTTGGTTCAAGCTCCTGCATAATGGCGAAGTTCCTTCTACAATTGACAACTTAAAAGACGCAGCTGCCGGTGAAAATTTTGAATGGACAACAATGTATGACCGCATGGCCAAAGAAGCCGATGAAGAAGGTTTCACAAAAATTGCTTCCTTATTCAGAATGGTAGGCGCTATTGAAAAAGGTCATGAAGAAAGATATAACGCTTTGTTAAATTCGCTCTGCGAAGGCAAAATCTTCTCTAGACCGACAAAAGTTATTTGGGAATGCGCTAACTGCGGACATCGCGTTGAAAGCCCGAAAGCTCCTGAAAAATGTCCGGTATGCAATCATCCTCAAGCTTACTTCTTTGAGTTGCAAGAAGAATTTTAATAATTTCAAACACAAAAAAAGCATCGGTTTTTCGCCGGTGCTTTTTTTTATATAAGTTTAAGTTTTTTTTACTCATCATCATCGTCATAGTCATCTTCATAATTTTCTTCAGAAGTCGCATCTAAAACCGGAGCCAAAGACGGAACTTCAGATAACGAATGAACTGTGCGGATAATCAGAGCCGAACCATTTTGTACAAGCAAAGCCTCAATCGGTTTGAATTCAACATCCACCTCTTTGAAAAATTCCAAAATCCAAAAAGGTTTCTGGTGATAATGAAGTGCTCCTCCATACTTTCCGTGAGTAAACTTCAGAGCAAATGACGCGTCCTTATTCATATTAGGAAGCGTGTAAAGCTGATTTTTCATTTCTTCAATGTAATCCTCAAAATCATTTCCGGCATTATCACTGAAAAAGACCTGAGCAAAATCATAAAGGAATGTTTTCTGTTCACTTGTTACACCATGATTTGCCACCTTTTGGAGTAAAGAATAAACCTGTTCGCCATTCTCATCTCTTACGGCGTTCAGAATATCCATAAAGTGTAAATCATCAGCATCATAACCTGTCAACTCGGTTGCAAAATGCTTGTCAAACTGAGCCATAATCTTATTTTTTAAGATATAGGCATCACGATCTATTACCTTGAACATCTCGTGATTAGATAAAACTTTAGCCATAATGATAATTAAAATAAGTTATTATAATGTTAGACTAACAACTTTTTAGACAGAAATCAACAAAAAACTACAGTCCTAAATTTCGGGCTCCCCGATAGTTATAATGTGTTATAGCCATTGCTAAAGCGTCGGAAGAATCATTATTTTTCGGTTTACACCCCGGTAAAAGAACTTTTACCATAGTTTCGACCTGCTCTTTTGCTGCTTTTCCTACACCTACAACCGATTTTTTAATCTTATTAGGTTCATATTCCGTCACTGGAATATTATAAAGCGCCGGCGCTAATATCACGACCCCTCTTGCCATACCCAATTTTATTGTGGAAGTCGGGTTGTCATTTAAAAAAACCTGTTCAATAGCCGCTTCATCTGGATGATAGGTTTCAATTATTTGGTTAAGTGTACGATGAATAACTCCCAAACGTTCACTTATCGGCATTTTGGGATTGGTTTTTATATAACCATCAGCAATATATTTCATCCGATTACTTTCAACTTCTATAACTCCCCAGCCTGTTGATGATAAACTGGGATCCAAGCCTAAAATACGCATTTTTTTCTCCTTGTTTATAATCATAATACTTATTTAGAAATTAAATCCAACTTATTTTGAAAAGATTTCATATTTTTTAGCATACAAAAAAC
>CAVIWQ010000122.1:0-2327 GCA_963646605.1 Bacteroidaceae bacterium | reverse complement strand
CATATATATTCTACAACCGCGAATATTAAAAATATTTTTTCACAATTAATAACAGAAATTTGTAATCATAAAATTATATATCTTTATAATTGCAGTTATTTGCCGCATAAAATTCTATCAGCCGGTCAAGACCTCGGCATAAATCATTGTAAAAAGCATATGCCATTTCCGAACGTCTTCTTGCTGGTATTTTTTCATCTGAGTCAGGTAATTTGTTATCCAAGCAAATTGTTTTCACTGCCGGCCAAAACTCACGAGGAATATATTTTTTAGCACTCAAATAGCGGCTGCAAATACAAAAGCTTTTATCACCGCCTTTTATTGAGCAATCCACTTTTTCTTTGCCCAAACTGGATTGAACCGATTTAAATCCATTTTTTTCATAATCTGCAATAAACCTTTCTCCTGCTGCCAACCTATCCTCAGATCCGTATTTATCTGTTCCGTAACTCAAGCGGCCGCCGTAGCATAATTTTTCCAAAAGAGTCATTTTTCTAACTCCTTTTTCAGTACGTAAAAATCCCCGTTTTTCACATTCTTTCTTACTTATATAACTTTCATCATATTTTATCATAATCGCCTCCATGAAACAAAAATACATTTTATGTAAAATATGTCAATACATTATTTGTATTTATCATCTTATTTCATACCGTTTTTGTAACTTATGTATTGATTTTAAGGATTATTGAGGTTATTTTATAAGCCAGAAAAACAATTACATATTTTGTAAAAGGCAAAAAATATGAAAAAATGGGACTGGTTGAGAAACTATATGCGTGAACACAACATCAGCCAACAAGAAGCTGCCGATGCTCTGCAATGGAAAAAAACGCGCATATCCGAACTATTGTGCGGAAAAAGAGATTTACCGGTAGACAAAGTTTTTCTTGCCGCCCGCTTTTTCAATCTTAATTTGGAACAGCTGACAAAATATAATTCGGGTTATTCTGATGACATTCCTGAACAATTTGAAACTCTTCCGGCTCAGCGTCAAATAGAAAATATGTTTTTTGTTGATATTATCGATGCCTCAAAATCCAAAGGAAAAGGATTGGAAACTGCCCCTATCGGACGGCAGCCGTTTAATGAAAACTTGTCGAATATCCTGTCTTTGCCTAAATCTCATGCGCTTAAAATCATAATTGCGCGCGGTGATGCTATGATGCCGACCATAAATGACAAAGATATTGTTTTAGTTGATATTTCAATTACAAAACCCGAAAACGACGGATTATATCTGTTTGACATCCAAGGCGAACTTTTTATTAAACGTCTCGCCTTTAACGAATTTGACCACAGCGCAACCATTATTTCAGACAATCAGCTTTATCCGCCGATTATGGTATCTGATTTAAGCAAACTTTTCTGCTTGGGAAAAATTTTAGCCGTATGTAAAGCCATACATTAAACAGTTTTATAAATTATTGTCTTTATCTTCAGTGCTGTAATCGACTGTCAATTCCATCGGCTTTGGATTTTCAAGCAGAAAATCTGCCAATTTTGAGATACCTTCGCCCACGTTTATTCCCCATGGCGAGCCGACCTTATTTCCTCCATGCAAAACCATTCCGCGTCTGCCTTTGCTATCCGTATCATAATCGGGAACCAACCAAACGCGGTATTCTCCCCAAATTCGATGTCCGCCGGGCCAATCGCCTCGTCCCCACCAACCTTTAATTTTCACCATCAAATTTTGGTCATTATAGCTTTGCAACCGCTCTTTTGAAACCAGCCAAACTCCTTCGGGAATTCTGCTCATATCTTTTCCCTGTTCGGTTTTAAACAAAGAAAACTGTTTTTGCCATACATAATCGGAAAAAAATAAATTTAACACAGAAAGCAATGTTATGACCGAAACGGCTAACAATGACTTCAACGGTGCTTTGCGTAAATAATATGCCGCAATTGTCAATAAAATTAAAAAAGCAATATATATCACGTTAAAACACAGGAAAAATTTTGGAGAAGAATAAAGAAAACCCCATTGCGGAAATCCCCAATAAAAAAACTTGTTTTCAAAATATTCAACAACAACGCTATTGCACAAAACAAAAATATAAAAAATATTCCATAAACCCAAAACCGCTGCGGCTGCCAAACATACTTTTTTTGACATCAGTCAATCTCCATAAAAAAATATTCATAGGTTTTAGCTAAAAACACATTCATATAAACAACTACCGGAGAACCTATAAAAATAGCCAACCAATTTTCCAAATTTAAACCTTCACCGGCCATATCCAAACCTATAAAAGCCAAATTGAAAATAACCGTAATCAGTAAAAACTCCCAATAATTTCCTTTTGTACGGGAATATGCTGTTG
>CAVIWQ010000121.1:0-2342 GCA_963646605.1 Bacteroidaceae bacterium | reverse complement strand
TCTTTCATCGGGATTGGCCGCCACAGCTATCCACAATGGATCATTTTCATAAAGGCGGTTCATCGAAATCCATATTTCAGAACCGTCTTTTCTGATTGTCGGTTCCAATATCTCCCACGAAATTTTAGATATTGTTTGCGCTTCTTCTATCCAAGCAATATCAACGCCTTCCAAAGATTTAATTTTTTGCGCATCCTGTTCTCTCAAACCTTTGAAAATAAATTTTGTACCGGTTATTTTGTTTTCTATTTTATCTTCAAAAATTTTATAATCGGACAAACCGTAAAACGCAATTCTATCGGTTAAAAGCTTATGCACAGAATCTTTTATGCTGTCCTGAATTTCCCGCAAACAGGCGATAAATAATTTTCTTTTACGTCCCAAAAGCAGCAAACTGTCGGCAAAAGCATAACTTTTTCCGCCGGCACGCCCGCCGTAATAAAATTTAATCCGGTATTTTTTCGTCATCAACGGAGCGTATATTTCCGGTATTTTCGCCGTTATTTTTTTCATATCTATCTCCTTTTCCTTTTACAAATTGAACCAAAACCTGTTTCAGGTCTTCATCAAACTGCTGTTTATCCTGCTTTTCGGTCCAACCGTGATTGACTTTTAACGCCATAATAGACATTGATGAATTATAAAACCCCAAACCGGCCGCATTCATCAGCCACTCTTCCTGAAAATGCATAGCTTGTTCATACGCCGAATTAAATTCGGTCTCAGATTTGCGCCAAACTTCCATCCGCGCGGCGGTTGTTTTTATACTATCTGCAAAACGAACAATACTCGGGCAAGGGGCTGCTGTTTTTTCGATAACGGTTTCAAATTTATCACTTTTTTTACTATAAACTTCATGTGTTTCTTCAACAAACAGCGGAGCATCGCGAAACCATGCTATCAGCTTTTCTGCATACTCGCTTTTATAATCTTTTGCTTTTTTCATAATTTTATCCGATTTTAGTAGAAACTTTGCCGATTAATAAATTGAGAAATAAATACGTATAGTGAAAGATGTTAATCCCTAACCTGCCGGAATAAAACATCAATTAAGACAAAACGCAAAGCACCGAAAACACTGCTTTGTATTACAAAAAATCCCCGCAACAGCGAGGATTTTTTATTTTTGCTAATATCTTACAGCAACATTCTTTAAGGCTGCGGCGGATTAAAATCACAAGCCTGATATTCAGTTAACCAGCGGCCGCTATATTCACGGCAAATCTGCTCATCAACCGCATACTTTTTTCCAAAATTATCTTCAAGAACAATACCTTTCCGGCAAACCAAACCTTCATGACACATTTCATCATCTTTAACATTGCGATATTCAGGAAACACTTCTATTATTTTAAGCAGCATAACAACAACCGCTAACATTCCGCCCACACGTCCCCACCATGGCCAATTTGTTTCGGTAATTTTCCACAAAACAAGCACCGCCAAGATTTCTGCCAATATCAAAACATGTTTATCTTTGTCTAAATATGCAGCATTCTCATTAACCTCAGAGGCAAAATGCAAAATCAACAACATAACCACTGTAATGACAACAGCTTTTATTGCATTCAAAAGCCCCCGAAAAATTTTATGTTTTCTTTTATTTGATATTATATCAGCCATTTTTTTGCGGAAAAATTCTTTCTTTAAGCACCATAAACCAAGCACTGCCAATCAACAGCATATTAAATAACATATATCCAAGATGATGAGTGCCGTTCACAGTCAACATAATCAGCATTGCAGCAAAACAAAGCAATGTAGCAACCGCCGCAAGTCCAAGAACCAAGTTTTGTTCATCAAATAACATCTTCATAATTGTTCTCCATACAGGATATGTATATAGAACAAAAGTAGAACATTGTCAATATTAAAATGATTTAGGTATAAAAAAAAGAGGCAGTTTCCTTTCGGACATACCCCTTTCAGTATAGAAAAAGTTGTATCACAAATTGTCATACAAGTCAACAACACATTTTTGTTTGTGGATAACTTGTTAAAATCAATATTTTTCAATACCGATTTGAGGAACATAAAGTTTATTGTAAAGAGCATTTTTATGCAAATATACGAGATGTTCTCTGAGTTTTTGCTCATTTTCTTCTACGGCAACTGCCAAAAGAGTTTCGCGGCTGCAAGTTTCGTATCTTTTTAGCAAATTATAAGCGCTGTTCAATATATTATATAAACATACTGCTTGTTCAGTATGCAATTTGCTCTCCATGATTATATTGGTTATCATTTGCAATTTATCGTTTATATCTTCTGGAGAAATTAACTCTCCTCTGGCTGAAATCAATTGTTTTATCATAGTCATCTCCCTTTATAAGCCATATATATTC
>CAVIWQ010000120.1:0-2384 GCA_963646605.1 Bacteroidaceae bacterium | reverse complement strand
GTCTATGTCTGTTCTGGTTATATAGGGTATATTGTTAATTTTATTTGAAATTAATTTATTTTTATCAATTTGAAGCTTTGATATCAAAATTCCATACTAATAAAATAAAAGCGGAAAATTATTTTTCCGCTTTTAAAAGTTTAATCAATGCTGTTTATTAGTAAGTATGGCATTGATATTATTCGCATAAGTTTCTTGCCAATTCTTTCAGTGTCTCCTGATTTTCGGTTTTAAATGAAGATTTTATCGTCAAAACAGGTTCTATAATGGTAATATTTTTAAGCTTTTCCATCTCCGTTTTCATTAATTTTGCCGATAGGGGAGCCCAAGAACCATTTTCGATAAAGGCCACTTTACGGTTTTGATAATTTTTTGATTTTAAGCGTGAAATAAATTGTTCCATTACTGGAAATAATCCGCCGTCATAAGTAACTGAAGCCAATACAAGCCGGTCATATCTAAAAGCGTCTTCTACGGCTTCTGCCATATCATCGCGTGCTAAATCGGTTAAAACTGTTTTTTGGTTCATATTGTTAAGTTCTTCGGCCAATTTTTCAGCTGCAAATTTAGTATGACCGTAAACAGAAGCATAGGCGATTAATATTCCTTTGTCTTCTGCTCTGTAACTGCTCCAAATATCGTATTTATTAATGTAGTATGATAAGTTTTCAGTCAGCATTGGTCCATGCAGCGGAAAAATTTTTTCGATATCCAATGTTGAGGCTTTTTTTAATAATGATTGCACCGGAGTGCCATATTTTCCGACAATATTTATATAATATCTTCTGGCTTCGCAAGCCCAGTCTTCATCAGTGTCCAATGCACCAAATTTTCCGAAACCGTCAGCCGAGAACAAAATTTTATCTTTGCTATCGTATGCAACCATAACTTCAGGCCAATGTACCATAGGCGCCATAACAAAAGTTAATACGTGTTCGCCGAGTTCCAATTTTCCGCCTTCGGCAACAACAACTTTGTGTTCATCGTTAATATTTAATCCTTCAAAAAACTGAGGAATCATTGCAAACAGTTTGGCATTTGAAACAATTTTACAATCAGGATATTTATTTAAAAATGTTTCTAAACTTCCGGTATGATCCGGTTCCATGTGCAAAATTACTAAATAATCCGGCTTTTTCCCATTTAAAACTTTTTCTATATTTATCAGCCATTCATTTGTTTTGCGGGCGTCTACCGTATCCATAACGGCTATTTTTTTGTCAGCGATAATGTAAGAATTATAAGAAATTCCATTTGGAACAATGTATTGTCCTTCAAATAAGTCAATGTCTTTATCATCAACACCGACATAATATACTGTTTCTGTTAGTTTGTTATTTATCATCTGTTTTGACTTTCTTTATAAATACAGCTTAAATACAAAATTCTATCTTGAGGCAATGTCAAATTAGGGTTTAATTCTTCTGACATCATCTCTGTTCATAAAAATTTTGCAAATGCGGTCGAGATATTTGATGTCCGGCTGGCAGTTGCTGATTTTACACCATAAATAACGTCTGAAAATGCTGTGAAAATAGGGATGTTTATCTGTCTTTTTAACAAATTTCCAATAAGCCGATAAAGCTCGCATATACATTAAATGCATTGTTTTTTCGGACAATTGAGTGTTATCCTTTATCATCCAGTAATAGGCCATAAAGCGATCGTGATCAAGCTGGATTTTATTGCCGGAAAAATTTCCGATTTCTTTGGGAACCAGCACAACATTGGCACTCATTTTAGCAATTCCGTTTGCATATACTGCCGCGCGCAGAGGAATGGATTCATCTTGAATAAAAGCCCTTTCATCGGCGCCGCCGGCTTTTTGCAATACCGCGGTTTTGATTAATTGTCCCATACGGGTAAAGCGTCCGGTCAAAACTCCGATTAAAGCATTTGGGGAGTAGGTATAAGTAAAATCTTCCAATTTGCACTGTTCTAATTCAGCCGGTTCTTTTCCGGTTTTTGTAAAACAGCCGTAAACCATATCGGCAGAGATTTTTTCAGCCAGCGCAACCATTTTTTCTGTTGAATCCAGTGGAAAAATATCGTCTGAATCAAGCATTCGGCACCATTTTCCTTTTGCTAAAGCAATTCCCTGATTAATACGGGCGCTGATACCGCGGTTGTGATCATTTTCAACAATGGTGACATTGTTTATACCTTTGGTCATTTCTTTAATAATTTGAACGGATTTATCGTTTGAAACATCATCCACAAAAATATATTCCGGATTTTTCAAACCGCTTTGATTGAGCAAGGCTTTTAAGACAGACGGCAAATAATATTCTTTGTTGTAGACTGTCATTACAAAGCTGACATCAATATCGCTTTCTGCTGTCATATTTTTACTCCCCATCTAATTGTTTTGAGAGTTCCTGTTC
>CAVIWQ010000119.1:0-2384 GCA_963646605.1 Bacteroidaceae bacterium | reverse complement strand
TTATTATTCAACATTTATTATTAAAAGTAAATGTAATAATTGACATTACAAATAATCTGCCCTATAACTCAATTGAAATGTAACAATCAATATTACAATTAGGAAAGACAAATGAGTGATTATAGTTCTGTAAATCTTGGTTCTTTAGCTGATATAGCTAAAAAGGAAAATGGCAAAGTTTTTTTGCACGATGTCCTGAATTTGACTGCTTGTGAAATTTCGGTTAATGTTGTGCCGCAAGGATTTAAAGTTCCTTTTAGCCATTTGCATAAACAAAATGAAGAAGTTTATATTGTTTTAAAAGGTAAAGGTGTTATTACTGTAGGTGAAAATAAAATTGCGGTAAAAGATGGATCTGCAGTCAGAGTAGGTACAAAAGTTGCTCGTACCATTGAAAATGTCGGGAGTGATGAATTTCAATTTATTTGTATTCAGGCTAAGGAAGGATCTTTGACACAATTTGGTTTAAGTGATGCTGAACTTTGCTGAAAGATTGCTAAATGCAAATATCAAGCCGATTTACAATAGCTTTGCATGTGTTAACTGCCCTTGAAACTTTTAAAGGGCAGTTTCCACTAACAAGTGATTTTTTGTCTGGTTCAGTGCAAGTCAATCCGGTTATTATACGCAACATTTTGCTTAAACTCAAGGCCGCGGGAATGATACAAATTTCCAGAGGACGCAATAATATGAACTTGTTGAAATCACCTGATGAAATTAGTTTGCTTGATGTTTATAAAGCAATAGAGCCGTTAGAGCATGACACATTATTTTCTTTTCATAAAAATCCAAATCCAAAGTGTCCCGTTGGACATAATATTCATAACCTTTTGGACAATCGCTTACTGTCTGTTCAAAAAGCTATGGAGGAAAAGCTTAGCAGTATGAAACTATCTGATATTTTAAATGATTTACAGAGTTTGTTATAAGGAAAACAATGCACGATATTTGGAATCCATGGCATGGATGTGTCAAAAAAAGCGAAGGATGTAAGCACTGTTATATGTATTTTCTTGACAAACAGAGAAATGCTGACGGTTCAAAAATCTATCGGGTTAAAAATAATTTTAATTATCCTTTGCATAAAGATACAAACGGTTCATATAAAATCAAAAGCGGAGAATGTTTGCGTGTCTGTTTAACTTCTGATTTCTTTTTGGAAGAAGCGGATATATGGCGCGATGAAGCTTGGGCTGTTATCAAACAGCGTCCTGATGTAGGCTTCTTTTTGCTTACCAAACGACCGGAACGAGTAGCAGAGCATTTGCCAAAAGATTGGGGCAATGGATGGGATAATGTTTTTCTAAGTGTAACGGCTGAAAATCAGATGAGGGCAGATGAACGTTTGCCGATTTTAATGAATTTGCCTTTTAAGCATAAAGGAGTAATGACAGCACCGTTTATTGGGGAAATATCACTGAAAAAATGGCTTGAAAGCGGAAAAATCGAGCAGGTGGTTGCCGGCGGAGAAAATTATGATGGTTCTCGAGTATTGAAATATGAATGGGTAAAATCGCTTTATGAAGAATGTGCGGCGGAAAATGTAAAATTTTGTTTTATTGAAACCGGCACAAAATTTGAAAAAGATGGTAAAATTTACACTATGCCTAGTAAACGCCTGCAAAGTGAAATGGCATTTAAATCCAGATTGCAGTTTGCAGGAAAGCCTATAATATGGAATTTACACAAACCGCAAACCGAACTTTTTAATGACGGATGGTATGTGAAACATTGGCGAAAAAATTGTGAAACCTGCGGTTCTCGTCTGATATGCAATGGCTGTACCGATTGCGGTAACTGTGAGAAAAATGTATAAAATTTATTTTTATTTGCTATTATAACTAATGATATTTGCTTAAGATAACTTTTATTAAAGGATAATCTAATGTTTTACAAATATTCTTTCTTTGTTATATGTACAATACTGATTGCCGGTATAGGTTATATTTTTTTCAGAAACAAAAATATTCTTTCGCTTAAAGAACGCGGCAGTTTTTATATCGGCGGTGAAAAGGTTAATCAGGATTTTATTGAATTGGGCAGTCAAAGAGAAGCTGATACTGTTACCATTAATCAAATGTATGTAGAGTATATGATTCCGGCGGGTAAAAATAAAATACCTGTTATTCTCGCACATGGCGCCGGTATGACCGGCAGCTGCTATGACACCACGCCTGATGGTCGTATGGGATGGTATGAATATTTTGTCAGAAACGCTTTTCCAACCTATGTTACTGACCAAGTTGGACGAGGGCGTTCAGGTTTTAATCAGGCTGTTTTCAATAATGTTTCTGCAGGCAGAATTTCTCCCAATAATCAGCCTAAAATTACACGTATGGGGGATGTACATGCAGCTTGGATTAATTTTCGTATTGGTCCTAAAG
>CAVIWQ010000118.1:0-2425 GCA_963646605.1 Bacteroidaceae bacterium | reverse complement strand
TATGAAGAGAAAACGATCATCAAAGTCACGGCGAGCGGGAACTACCGGCCATATTGTTCAAGAGGCAACTATTACATAAGAATGGGGACCGAAAACAAAAAAATAGACCCGAATCTTCTGGCCGAATTGTTTTTCTCCTCTCAGGCAATGTCGGTTGAAAGCATCGAGTCTTATAACCAAAATTTGACCTTCAGCCAATTGAGGATGATGTTCCTTGCGCGCGGGATGAGCATAAATGAAAGCAGCTTCAACGAGAACATGCATTTTCTCGTCAACGGCAAATACAACGTTTTGGCTAACCTCCTTGCAGACAGCAACGACGTTTCGATCAAGGTGGTGAGATTCGAGGGCGAGGATAAGCTGAAGATGCTATCCCGTAACGAATATGGCTTCCAATGCATTTTGACGGCCATGAAGCAGGCAAAGGATTACATCTCCTCATTAAACGAAACCCGCGTGGATCTAGAATCAGGCTTAGAAAGAAAAGAGACGCCCTTATTCGACGAGCATTCATTTGATGAGGCTTGGACAAACGCCATATTGCACAACAAATGGGTGAAAAACGTTCCCCCGGCAATCTATGTTTTCAGCAATCGCATCGAGATTATTTCTACCGGCAGCTTGCCTTTCGATTATAGCGAGGAAGATTTCTACAAAGGCGTGTCTAACCCCATCAATCCCCCGTTGCAGAGGATCATGCTTCAGTTAGGACTAGTGGAGCAAACAGGGCACGGCAATCTGACGATCATCAGCAAATACGGGCGGAAGGCTTTCCAGATCGGCGAGAACTTTATCAACGTAACCATTCCTTTCGCCTTCGTCCCTTCGATGATGAGCTTCAGCGAATCCTGCCTGCTGCCCAATCAAACCAGGATATTCAACGCTTTGAAATCTCATCCTACGATGACTGTCAAGGAATTAAGCGCGTTTTTGAGCTTAGGCACAACGCAAATAAGCAAAATCCTATCCGAGCTTAAAAGCCTAGGCAAAATCGAGAGAATTGGCTCGAATAAAAACGGCTATTGGAAAATTAACCAATAAGCGAAAACACAAAACGTAGAATAAAGCGTGTGATAAACGTGGAATAAAGCGTGGAATAAGTGTGTAATAAATTCCTTCTCTGTTCCACCACTTTTGCTGCTCCGCTAAGCAAAAAAGTACTGCAAGTAAATAAAAAGTTCACGTTTGCAGAACGCCCACGGAAAAACCCATCGATGATATAGGGGATGAACCCTTTAGGGCATCTCAGGTTTCTTTGAACGCCCGTCGACTGAGGCTTGCCGGTCTCCCCGACGGGGAAAACTCGTACGACGAGCTGGTCGCGGCCGGTGGCGGCGATCAGAGGGTTTACAAGACCGAGCGGACCAAAGGGCTGAGCGACGCAAAGAACCCCCTGAACCACATAAACGAAATGCATAGCTATTTGAAGAGATTCATGGCGAGCCACGGAGGTTATGAACGCGATTCGCTTCAGGATTGGCTTAACCTTTTCTACATGGTTTTCACGTCGTTTGGCGACCCCTCGGTTTTCGCGCTCAGGATCATTGAATTGCTCCTAAAAACCAAAAAACTGTAAGATATAGGAAGGTGATGAGTAAAAAAGCTAGATAACATCGCGCTTTTTTATGGACATTTTGCAAACTCGAACTTTAAAGATTATTTATGACTTTGAACAAGGCTGATAAAATTATTCATAGATATGGAATACAAAAATAAAGTAATCGAAGTTATAAAACTTGTTCTGGAAGGCTATAAAAACAGCGACGATAAAAGCAAACATTTTCTTCATCAAAACATTAGCGGTAAAGATTATTATCTTTGGGATTGTGATTATTTATTAGGACAAATTTTGAGACATTATGATGTTCCTTGGAATCATTATTACTATAGTAAAGGGTTTATAGATCTTTGGATTAAATTAGGAATGAATGAAGATGATAGACGAAAATACCATTATCATGAAAAAATAATATGTCAAAACGATGGAGTTAAATGCTTTTTATATACGGGCGCTTCTAAAACACCAAATAATGTGGATGATCCAATTTTAAAAAAAGGTGATTGTTTTCCATATAGAGATGCATTCCATCTTGAACATATAGTCCCTATTTCTCATATTGTCGATATGCTAGTTAAATTAGAAAATCCAACTGATGAGCAAATAGAAAATGTTTTAGATCAAATACATGTAGCAAGAATCACAAAAGAAGAAGATAGGCGCATGCACAATAGAAACAAAAGGGATTCTACTTTTGAGGAAGTTTATCGTTCGCTTTATTTGAAAAATGAAATCGTTTTAATAAGAGAAAGCGACAATAAAGAAGTAAAGTAGAGAAAATATATGAAATACAATGGCAAAGAAAGGAAATGTGCTACCTGCGAATATTTTTGCGGTGAACGCAAATTAGTTAAAGGTGTTTTAGGT
>CAVIWQ010000117.1:0-2477 GCA_963646605.1 Bacteroidaceae bacterium | reverse complement strand
CCAAAAGGGCAAAAGCCGATGCTGTTTTCAGAGTTGCTTCATCGTTGGCTTATACTTCTCTGATTGCATTGGTTCCGCTGATTGCCATCGGCATTGCTATTTTTTCGGCTTTTCCGGTTTTTGACAGCGTTCGCGCGCAACTGGCTGATTTTTTATTTCAAAATCTTACTCCCGCTTTTGAAGAAGAAATCCGCAGCTATCTGGAAGTTGTTGTCAAAAATTCAGGTCAACTTGGAACAGTCGGCGTATCGGGGATTGCCGTCACCGCAATTTTGCTGCTTTCGACTATTGAAGACAGTTTCAACTATATTTTCAAAGTTACTCAGCCTCGCCGAATTGCCACCAAAATAACTCTTTATTGGACGGTTATTACGTTAGGCCCCTTGCTTTTGGGAACAGCTTTTTCTATGCGGGGATATCTTTACACGCTGCAAAAATTTGTCGATGCCGATGGTGAAACTTCTCAAATGTTTTTCAGCTATCTCATTCCGCCGCTAATGACTGTGGCTGCCCTGATGTTGATTTATATTCTGGTTCCCAATAAAAAAGTATCAATTTTAAACGCTTTATGCGGAGCAATTGTTGCTGTTATTCTCTTTGCATTTCTGCGCATGGGGTTTGGTTCTTTTGTGATGTCAAACACAACCTATTCAACTCTTTACGGCGCCTTGGCCATTATTCCTATCTTTTTAATCTGGATGTATCTGTCATGGGCGGTTGTTTTGTTCGGCGCGGTTGTTACCGCCTCTTTAGATGAGTATATTCAGCTTAATAAAACCGAAATCAAAAAAGTAATTATCGCCGGCAAAAAAGGAAAAAGGATTATCCACAAATAGATAATCCTTTCTTTTCTAATTTTGATTTTTTTAATATTCAGCCAACTGTTTTCTGGCTTCTTCAATATCATTCATCAGTATAACCGTATCGCCTATTTTTTGCCCTGTTTCATGACCTTTTCCGGCAATAACCAGCATATCTCCGGCAGATAATTGCGATATAGCAAATTTTATGGCTTTAATTCTGTCGCCGATTTCATAAGCTTTCGGACATTCAGCCATAATTTCACGACGAATTTGTGCAGCATCTTCACTGCGGGGATTATCATCGGTAATGACAATTTCGTCTGCCAAATCTTTTGCTATTTTTCCCATAATCGGGCGTTTTAATTTATCTCGGTCACCACCGCAGCCAAAAACAACCCATAGTTTATTTTGAGTATGATGGCGCATTGTTTTTAATACATTTTCAAGAGCATCCGGCGTATGCGCATAGTCCACATAAATTCCGGCGCCGTTGGGCAATGCCCCCACCCTGTCCAAACGACCAGGGGCTCCTTTTATATGGGGAATATAATCTATCATCCGTTTATCAAAATGTCCGCTCAGAGCAATAACCATACCTAAAGCGCACAAAACATTCATTGCCTGAAATTCACCGATTAAGGGGAGCTCTACTTGATATTCTTCATTTAAAACCGATAATTTCAGCGTTTGCCCTTCTGCGTGCGGAACACGGCTAATTATCTTCAAATCACTACCGTTAATTCCGTACGATAAAACTTTAATACCGCGGTTTTTGCATATTTTTTCAAGCTCGGCAAATTCTTTTATATCCGCATTCAAAACAGCTGTTCCGTTTGCCGACAGCACACGGGAAAAGAGTTGTTTTTTAGCTTCAAAATAATTTTCCATAGTCAGATGATAGTCAAGGTGGTCTTGTGTGAGATTGGTAAAACCTGCAACTTTAATATCAAGTCCATCCATGCGGTATTGTTCAATTCCTACCGACGATGCTTCCATTGAAACATAATCAACGCCGGAATTTGCCAAATCTGTCAGAATTTTATGCAGAGTAACGCTGTCGGGAGTTGTTAAAGTTTCTATGTTTTTCATAACATCTGAAACCACGCCTATTGTACCGATACTGGCTGCTTTATATCCTAAAAACGACATCATCTGGCGTGTAAAATCAGCAATAGACGTTTTTCCGTTAGTACCGGTAACCGCTGAAATTAAAGCCGGTGACTTTGAATAAAAGTTAGAAGTCATTTTGGCAATATTTGCACGCATATCCCCTTTCAAGCGTACAAAAACCGCTTCAGTTTCAGGTTTCTCATATTCTCCATCGTAAACAACAACAGCCGCTCCGCGCTGCAAAGCATCGGGAATATATTTTTTTCCATCTTGTTTTTTGCCGCTCAAAGCAATAAACAAACCGCCTTTAACAATTTTTTGCGAATTAAGTTCGAGCGAAGTTACTTCCATATCGTAAGGATATTCTTGAGCAACTTCAATTCCTTGTAAAATATGTTTTAATTGCATACCGCACCTTCCAATTTTTTTAGAATTATATGTTTGCAATATTTATTTTTTTGTTAATTAAATTTTGAGCAGATAAAATTATTTTTAACCTTGAGAAAGGATTTTTTGCAAACGGCTGTTATCTGCCGACGCTATTTTGGCGGTAATGTGCATTTG
>CAVIWQ010000116.1:0-2481 GCA_963646605.1 Bacteroidaceae bacterium | reverse complement strand
TCCCCAGCCTTCACGTTGCTCTATTTTTAATCCGAGGTTATGGTTAAACAAATCTTCTTCTCCCTGGTTACGCTGTTCCAAGGTAAAAATATCAACAGGATTTTTAATAATTCCTTCGTGATAAAATTCTTCGATAATTTTTGCTCCCAAACCATCAATGTCCATTGCATCACGCGATACAAAATGTTTCAGTCTTTCAATTGCCTGAGCCGGACAAGTCAAACCTCCTGTGCAGCGTCTGACTGCTTCGTCTTCTTCTCTGATGGCATGAGCGCCGCATTGAGGACAAAAATGAGGAAATGAAAATTCTTGCGAATCGAGAGGACGTTTTTCTTTTATAACTGCAACTATTTGCGGAATAACATCACCGGCACGCTGAATAATTACACTATCGCCGATTCTTATGTCTTTTCGCTTAATTTCATCTTCATTGTGCAGCGTGGCATGCGACACAATTACTCCGCCCACGTTAATAGGCTCTAAATCAGCAACCGGAGTTAAAGCACCGGTTCTTCCAACTTGTATACGAATATTGTTTATTACTGTAATAGCTTGTTCTGCCGGAAATTTATGCGCAATAGCCCAACGCGGAGTTCTTGTCAAGAATCCCAACCGTTCTTGTAAAGCAATATCGTTTACTTTATAAACCACACCGTCGATATCATAAGCCAAACCGGCGCGAATCTGCATTAAATTTTCGAAAAAGCTTTCGATTTCTTTAACCGAATGGCAAAGTTTGTTGTTTGGATTTGTTGGAAATCCCCAGTTTTGCAAATGATTGAAAAAGTCTTCTTGTGAATTCCATACTCGATTAGAAACTTCTCCCCAGGTATAAGCAAAAATACTTAAGTTTCGTTCTTTTGTAACTTTGGGATCAAGTTGCCGCAAAGAACCAGCAGCTGCATTTCTTGGATTCGCAAAAAGTTTTTTTCCTTCATCTTCATTTTTTTGATTCAAAGCAAAAAAGTCTTTTTTAGCCATATAGACTTCACCTCGAATTTCAAGAATTTCGGGGACATTGCCCGAAATTCTTTGTGGAAGTTGGCTTATTGTTCTTAGGTTGGCGGTAATATCTTCGCCGGTTGTTCCGTCTCCGCGGGTTGCTCCCTGTACAAAAATGCCGTTTTCATAACGGGCGGTAAAGGATAACCCGTCAATTTTCGGTTCGCACATAAAACTGATATCCGAATCGCTGTGTAAAAAACGTTTTACCCCTTCAATAAAGTTTTCGACTTCTTCAATAGAAAAAACATCTCCTAAAGACAACATTGGAAAACGATGAGCAATTTTGCCAAAACCGCTTTGCAGAGGAGCGCCGATTCTTTTTGACGGGCTGTCTGGGCGAATCAGTTGAGGAAATTGAGCTTCTAATTCGATATTGCGTTGTTTTAATGTGTCATATTCTGCATCGCTCATATATGGTGCATCATTTTGATAATAGGCAATATCGGCTTTAGCCATTTCTTTGGCTATTTTTTCAAGTTCTGCGGCTGCTTGCTTTTCGGTTATGGTTTCGATTTTTGGCATTTTGAATCTTTCCTTATAAAAGTCGTTGCCATTATATATAGTTGTTTTATAGAGGTAAAGCTGGTTTTTGTATAATCGTATTTAGGAAAAAAACAAAATAAAACAGGCGTTTCATTGAAAAACGCCTGTTTAGGATTGATACTGCATTCAATTATAAAGGAGCAACAACCATCATCATTTGCCGGCCTTCAAGTTTGGGTTCCGATTCTACTTTACAAATGTTTTCCAAATCATCGACCAAATTACTTAATACTTTGCGCCCCATATCATTAGCGCTCATTTCACGTCCTTTAAATCTGATGGTAAATTTAACTTTATCACCTTGTTCCAAGAACTTTTTAGCTTGTTTTACTTTAACTTCATAATCATGAACATCAATCATCGGGCGCAATTTAAGTTCTTTAATGTTTACAATTTTCTGATTTTTTCTGGCTTCATTTTTCTTTTTTTGTTGTTCGTATTTATACTTGCCATAATCCATAATCTTGCAAACAGGCGGAACAGCTTGGGGAGAAATCTCAATCAAATCAAATCCGGCTTCATCAGCTAATGATAAAGCCTCTTTGATGGATACGATTCCTTTGTTTTCTCCGTTTTCATCAATTAACCGAACTTCTTTTACTCTGATTTCTTGGTTAACGCGCGGTCCGTCGCCTTCTCGTACTGGCGCATTGTTATTTTCTTTAATTATTGTATCCTCCATAAGTGTTTGAACAGTCTAATAATAATCAACAAATAGATATTATCAAGCAAAATTTCATAATGAAAACGCAGTTTTTGACGATTCTTTGCGAGCCCATCTTGTGATATGTAAGATGAAAAACTCATAATCACACTTATATATATAGGCGGTATATAAGAGCTTTAAGGCTATTATGATAAAAAACATAAAAAAGGTGAAAAAAGTTATTGACAAGGTGGTAGTGATAGCTTATAAGGGGTTCTTGTCAGCGA
>CAVIWQ010000115.1:0-2489 GCA_963646605.1 Bacteroidaceae bacterium | reverse complement strand
TTTTCCGCAATATAAGTTTCCTAATGCCAAACAGCGTTACGGACAGATTGCCGACAATTTGAATTTAGCAGGCAATAATGATGACGAAAAATTGGAAAGTTTGTTAAAAGCTATTTCGCAATTGAAAGACGAAATTGAAATTCCGCACTCAATTAAAGAATGGGGAATTAAAGAAGAAGACTTTTATGCAAAACTTGACGATGTTGTCGAAAAGGCCTTTGACGACCAGTGTACGGGAGCAAATCCGGTATATCCGTTAATGGAAGATATACGCCAAATTTATATTGATGCCTATAACGGCGTTGATTATACCGGCACTAAAAAATAGGTTTTTGCCGCTATGCGAAAATCCGCCTCTTGTCGGGGCGGATTTTTTTGTTGGCAATATATAAAATCATAAAAGTGAAAACTTGTATAATTGTGTAATAATAGTTGCTTTATAAAAGCTTTTGAATTAATAAATAAAGTTATTGATACATATTATTTAATATATTGTGACTTGAGGAAAAAATGAAAATAGATTTGGTTTATTTATGGTGTGACGGCAGTGATGAAAATTGGCTGAGAGAAAAACAATATTATCAGGCGCAAAGCGGACAATTAGATATTAATGCCACAGACGACAGCCGTTTTGTTCAGCACGATGAATTGAAGTTTTCACTGCGGTCCGTCGAGCTTTATATGCCGTGGATAAATCATATTTTTATTGTGACCAACGGACAAATTCCTCAGTGGCTGGATATCAACAATCCCAAAATCAGCATTGTTACCCATAAAGAAATTATGCCGGCTGACGCTTTGCCAACTTTTAACTCAAATGCCATTGAAGCTTGTATTCCAAATATTCCCAATTTGTCAGAACATTTTCTTTATGCTAATGATGATATGTTTGTCGCCGGTTCGGTAGGAAAAGATTTTTTCTTTGCTTCAGATGGGCGTCCGTATGTATTTCTAAATCCTTATAATATTACCGAAAATTCGCTTTATTCTAAGCAAATTCACTATGTGCAGGATTTAATAAAAGAAAAATACGGCAAATATTATCCTCTGGAACCTCATCACAATATAGATGCTTATCGTTTGTCTGATATTAAAAAGTGCATTGAAGCTTTTAAGGAAGGATTTGATAAAACAACGCACCAGCGCTTCAGAGAACAAGAAACCATGCAGCGTGCAATTTGGAGTTATTATGCTTTGGCGCACGATTGCGGAATTTTGGCGTCCAACCGTGTCAGCCGCCGCCGTCATCCTGATGGCAAAAAAGTTACCCCAAAAGGCCGTATTTCACAATGTTTGGGGTGTCCGTTGGACATTGTTGACAGACTGAATTACAGCAAGCTGTTTTGTATCAATGACGGTGAGAATATGCGTGCGGATGAGCGTATGCAAATCAAATGGATTTTGGCTTCAATATTTCCTTTTGCCTCTTCGTTTGAAAAAATGATAAAACATCAATGGAAGTATCAGGTCAGCATTATTGTGCCTGTTTTCAATGCTGAAAGATATTTGAGGCGTTGTTTAGATTCGTTGATTAACCAAAGTTTGCAAAATATTGAAATTATTTGTGTTAATGACGGTTCCGATGACGGAAGCCTGCAAATTTTACGGGGGTATGCGGCTGCAGATAAGCGCATCAAAATATTGTCTTTTGAAAAAATAGGTCCGGGAGGTTGCCGCAATGCCGGAATAGACGCAGCGCAAGGAGAATACATTTGCTTTGTCGATGCTGATGATTTTATTGATTCAAACACTTGCAAAACGGCTTATGGTAAAATTAAAGCTGAAGATGCTGAAGTCCTTTCTTTTAATGCTTTGGAAATAAGCAAGACAGGCATTCGGCGCATTATATATTTCGATGGCCGGAACGAAAAAATAATCAATTGGAAGGATTTGAACGAAAACATATTTTCCAGTCCTTTTCACAGTTGGCATTTTTTATTTAAACGCGATTTTTTGCTGGCGAATGCCGTTTATTTTGCCGACGTTTATTGGTGTGAAGATGTTCCTTTTGTGCTTTTATCGTTGCTGGTAGCGAAAAAATTGTTTTGCTTCCGGATTGCTTTTATCATTATTGCCGCAATGAGAGTTCTCTGGTTTGTGCCGGCGGAGATACACGGTTATCGGCTTTGTATATTATCAGCTGGTTGAAGTATGTTTTTGCGCAAAAAAAAGAATATGCATCGTTGCAAAAAAGTCTTTATGACTGGATTTGTATACATGGCTGTTTTGCATATAATTCCTTAACTGAAAACAGTCGTCATCTTTTTTGCCGAAAGCTGAAAGAAAAAGTGGATGTCAAAACGTTTTTAAAGATAAAAAAACATTGTTCAGTAGTGAAAGTAGTTAAAATATTCGGTTTGCCGTTAATTAAAACTGTTCAGTTTGACAATGTGCTGCGGGTATTGTTTTGCAATATCCCTGTTATATCAATTCGACGCAAAAAATAAAATACCTGATTGAAAAAAGCCTGCTTTTGATATATTTTCAAA
>CAVIWQ010000114.1:0-2604 GCA_963646605.1 Bacteroidaceae bacterium | reverse complement strand
GTTTTGAGCGAACCGGACAGACTTTCAAATTCGTTGTTGATGTTGAAGATGCTTTTGAACGCGCTTGTCAAACCTCTCAATCCGGCGTAAGCTCCGGCCAATCCCGCGGCTTGTTTCAACACGCCGTTAAAGGTTTTGGCGGTGTCGCTTAAGGTCTTGAGATTGTCGTTGGCGGGAGAGATGACCTGCGTAATTTGACGGAAAGCCTTTTGACCGTCCGTTCCAAGCGACTTAAACTCCTGACGAACCCTGTCGCCGCCGACAGCTTGCAGCCTGATGCTTAAATTTTTAACCGCGTTCATCCGTTTTTCCATAAAAAAACACCCCAGCGGTCTAGCTGAGGTGTAAATTTGCTTTTAATTATTTGATCTGATTTATTTCTTTTTCCAACTCTGCTAAATATTTTATTATCTCATCCCATGTTGGAATTTCCCCATAAATCATAGTTTGCATTGCTTTATAGTCATCTTGTATTACATTTTTGTTATTCTCATTAGGCAGCAGATGCATCTTGCCACCAAGACACTCATCATATTTTGCCCATGGACAGTGATATAATTTATCTTTACGGTCTACAACATCTGCCAACAAATCTCTATCCGCAAGAGCTTCATCTTTTACAAAAGAATTTCCAAGTTGGTATAAATCATGATAATGACGAGAATATCGCGCCGGCGTATAGTTGGGTTCTTCAATATCCTTTTGCTTATTGTATTTTATCGTCGGACGGTAAAACTCTCTATGCAAAATTGTCGCCTTATCCCAAAAGGTTCTGATTGGTTTTACTGTTGGTACGGTACAACCTTCTAATCCCAGTTGAGGAAGAGTCTGAGCAACATAAGATGTGATTTTTCTATCCTCACAAGGTGTTCTTGCAGACATTATCCCTATTTCAAGCAATATATCAGGGCGCAAATAGACATCATTTGTTGATTTTGGATAAACGATATGCAGCGATTTGTTATCTATGCTTATCGGGTTGTATGTAGGTGTTATTTCAGCATATTCTGCATCAGTATAAACTTTAACGGTATCATCTAATACATTCTCTATTTTTGATTTCAAAATTGTTGATATATAGGTTGCCGTTTTTTCGGACATAATGTCAGCAAATTCTCTTTGCTTTTTATATGATGATTTAAAAATATCCTCATCTCCGAGAACTAGAGATTTATCTAAAATCAAATCCAGATCTTCCGAAAATCTTTTTATAAGACCGTAACCTTTAGAAAGGGAAGTTCCTCCTTTGAAACGCAATGCATCTCTCAATTCTGTATCAGAAAATATTTTTGCAAGCACAAAACAAACCCAAAAATCTTTTTCAATCATGGCCAAAGGAATATGTGTAGTTTCAGATACTTTTGTAAATAAAATACTTCTTTCTTCCGCTGATAATTTAACTATTTGCTTCATTTGAAAGTTCCTTTGCTTTTGCAATTACTTCTAATATCCAAGATGTCACTTTTTTAGCTTTATATTCAATTTTTATCCATTCATCATGTGAAAAACATTTTGAAAGTTTTTTAACAAAATCATCTTCATTAGCAGCTATTTTGCCTAATGCGGCAATAGATTGAACGACAAGATTCGTATTTTTATCATTTATTGAAATGGTTTTAGAATTTAACTCTTTAAATTCTAAAATTGTGCCATTTATATTATATTTACGGTGTCTACCGCTTGATAAATAAATATACTTAGCCGGTACCTGCGTAGATAAACCTAAATAAAGAAGAGCCGTATTTCCTTCCGGAAAAATTTTCCAATCATTTTTTTTGGCAATTCCTTGAGCAATTATTCCCATATCCGGCGTAACATACTCTTTAAGTAACTGGCTATACCGAGGAAAAGCATAAAACCCTGGAATAATGCGAATGATTTTGCCTTCTTTTTCCAAATCGGTAAGCGAACGATCAACTTCCCATCTTTTAAATTTGGGTATAAAATCTTGAGAAGAAAAAACCGTTCCTCTTCCTTTTTTTTGGATTAAATAAAGTATCTTATCCTTTATAGCTGCAGACATACAGACCTCTCTTTTGTAGAAATATGGACCATTTTTCTACAAAAATCAAGATAAAATTTCAAGACGCAATTTATTCTTCATTTAATTAACTTTTAGTGGATGACCATCGGTATTGGAAATAAGGGCATAATTTCATTGTATATCTGGTATTTTATTTCTTTAGTAATGGCGTTCCAAAAATTTGGTGCGGTAAAATATTCAATAAACATTGACGGAGCGGCGGTTTCACGACCTAAGCAATAACGAAAAGCGCAAAGAAATATCTTTCCCATCACCAGAGAATCTGTTTCAATTTTCGTAATTTCAACCATAGCTTATCCTCACAGAAAATAATTATTGAAGGCTACTACTGCTTGTTTTTGATTATTAGTCAATAGCTTTATTTTATATTATCACTCAAATGGGCGATAATATAAAATAATGTGCAATTTTTTGCGAGCTTTAAGTCTCAAAGCTGACATTTTTGCAAACATTTGCTGTTTTTGACTTAAAATTTGCAAACATTTGTAGTTTTTAATTTTTATCAGATAAATTGTCATTTAACGCGGTTTTCATCGCATAAACGCCGACAGGAAGCAACT
>CAVIWQ010000113.1:0-2610 GCA_963646605.1 Bacteroidaceae bacterium | reverse complement strand
GAATGGGACAATTTTCCAGAATTTGTAAAAAAATATTTATTAAAATTTTGTAAAAGAAATTATAAAAAATTTTGCAAAAAGGGTGTGATATTTAAGTGTGATGATGATTATTTAAATAGGGAAAATTATGTTAAATATATTTTACCCAGATATGAAAATATGTTTGAAGATGTTATAAAAAATAGTTCTAATCCAGTAGAATAGATTGTATTAAAATTACAATATGAAAGCGCTTGTAAATACAAACATTTCAATTCTGAAATGATATCAAATCAATTTTCTTACAAGGACAAAACAATTAATTTTATTGAATATTCCAAAGATTGTGAATGGTGTTTAAATGTTGTAAAATCAAGTATAGCAAAAGTTCTAAAAATGTCATCGGATATGAATATAATTTCAAAAGATTTATATTATATAACAAGTGCATCAATTTATTGGGCATTTTTTTCAGATGGATTGGAGTTTACATATAAATATTGATTTTATATTCAATATTCACATAAGAAAATTTACTTAAAAATTCTTGCTATTAGGCTGTTAATAGGTTATAAATAAATCAAAATGATTATTAATTCTTAAAAACTCAAGCTATGCTTTGGATTATTATTGCGTTATTTATGGTGTACTTTCTGTTCGGTATGCAAGATGCAGATGAGCCACAGAGTAGAGGACACTGTTTTCCCCGTTTTCGTCGTAAATTTGACGCACAAACCTTTAGCAAAACGCTTAGAGGTAAAACGGAAGATGAATTATGGGATTTGCGTAATCAGTATCATGAACGTTTGGTCGCGTCATTAGGAACAGATGATTATGATTACTATCTGAACTGTATTGGTGTTATTGATAATCAGATATATATCTTAAAGCACCAAAACTAAAAATAACCTCCGAAAAGAATACTTTTACAAAAGTTGTTCTTTCGGAGGTTTTTTATTTGTCTGAAAACAAAATTAAGCTACTTCTGATTGCAAATCATCGGGAACAATTAAATTTGCTTCAGTTGATTGCAGAATGTCATCAAGTGTGAAAAGCGGATTTATTTCTTTTAATAATAATCCTTTTTCTGTTTTTTCAATAACGCAACGCTCGGTGACAATCATATCGACTTCTCCGATTGCAGTTAGAGGAATTGTGCAATCTTGCACAATTCTGGGGCGTCCTTTATTTGTATGCTCCATGGCGATAATAACTTTTTTTGCTCCTACGGTCAAATCCATAGCGCCGCCCATCCCTGGAACAAAAGCTCCCGGAATCATCCAGTTGGCCAAATTACCATGACTGTCAACTTGCAGAGCGCCTAAAACGGTGGCGTCAACGTGCCCGCCGCGGATAATTGTAAAAGACATGGCTGTATCAAAAAACACAGCCCCTGGCTTGGCAAAAACGGGCAAGCCGCCGGCGTTGGTTATTTTAGCATTTTCTGGAGCGTCAAAATCACGATGTCCCACTCCAATCATTCCGTTTTCTGATTGAAGCATAACGTGAATATTGTGCGGAATATAGTTAGCCACTTCCGTAGGCAATCCGATTCCCAGTGTAATAATATCGCCTTCCTTAAATTCTTTTGCAATTCTTTTGGCGATAATTTCTCTGCATTGTTCTTTTGAAAGTTCCATATTATTTCTCTAAAGCAATATAGTCTATAAAAACCCCGGGGATTGTTATTTGTGCGGGGTCAAGCGGTTCATCGGAAAGTTCTTCAGGTTCCAATATAACGGTTTGCGCAGCAGTGGCCATAACTGTGTTGAAATTACGTGTCGTGCCGTCTAAAAATGCGTTGCCGAATTTATCGGCCTTTGAAGCATAGACAATAGCAAAATCTGCGGTCAGAGGAGTTTCTAACAAGAATTTTTTTCCGTCTTGTTCAATAATTTGTTTGCCCTGCTCAACAATGGTTCCAATTCCGGTCTGAGTTAAAAAACCGCCTAATCCGGCGCCGCCGCAACGAATTTTTTCAACTAGAGTCCCCATTGGAATTAGTTCAACTTCAATTTCTCCTGCGTTCATTTGTCTAACAGTTTCGGGATTGGTGCCGATATGGGAAACAATAGCTTTTTTTACCAATTTGTTTGAAATCAAAAGTCCTCGATCATGTTCTGGATACGAAGTGTCGTTTGCAATTAAGGTCAAATTGCCGATTTTATTTTTTACCAATTCACTAATGGTTTTATAAGGACTTCCGCAACGCAAAAAACCACCAATCATTATTGATGAATTCTCTTTAACAAGCAATGCGGCTTCATTAGGGGATACTATTTTTTTCACTTATTTCTCAAATAAATTAATGAGCACAACGCTAAATATTATACATAAAATTTATAAAAAGTCAAATTTTTGCAAAAAATAAAAAAATCCCGAAAAACATAAAAATGCTTTTCGGGATTAAAATCAGAGTTTGCGAGCCAAACGCCATATAACATATGAAGCAATGGCTATAAAGATAAAAGCCAAAAAACCGGCTGCAAATCCATAAATTCCAAGAATATCTTGGATGTCATGCGAGAAAATGCCCATAAGGAAAACAACAAGAAAACATCCGGTAATAAACCATTTTCTGTAATCTTTGCTGTTTGCTCCATAAATCAGGCAAACCACAAGCGCAATCAG
>CAVIWQ010000112.1:0-2624 GCA_963646605.1 Bacteroidaceae bacterium | reverse complement strand
AAGTACATTATACATCGCCGTTATCAAATCATTTTTTTGAATTCGTTCAGAATCATATAAAACAGCCAATTGAGAAAAAGGATGCGCCGTAAAAATTGCTATCCAAAGCATTGTAAACCCCGTAACATAAGGCCAAAATGTCCAATACTCGAAAAACAAAACCGCAGCTCCGCAGACAATCGGAATAAAAAACAAAAAAGACGGATTTTTAAGTCTGGCCATAACCCACTCATTTGCGCGAATCGGAGCTAAATATATTTCCGAAAGCAAATGCGCCGTTACAAAAGTTAAAAATACGCCTCCGCCCAACGCCAGCCATTTAACCTGACTGGCAAAGCACCACCATGCTCCAATGTACAATAAAGCCGAAATAATACTTGCAATAAGCGTTAGTTTCAAAGCGGAAGAAAATCCCCCCATGCGAGAAACCAAAATTTCATCTGAAGCCGCTTTTTCTGCCAACATTAAAACATTTCCGAACAAGAAAGCCGAAATCAAAAAGATAAAAAATGCCCGCCCTGAGAATTCGGGCAGCCACGAAAATACTGCAAAACTCAATCCCCAAAACAGCATCGACATATAAATCGAGCGTCGTTTCAAATTGTCAATAATCATTGCGCCTACGGTTCCCCATAGCACAGTGGCAACAGAAAATATTTTAAGCAGAGGATATGAATATTTTGAAATCAAAAGCATATCCTGCAACAAATGCAAAACAATCATTCCCATCAACGGCGTTGTTGCGAATAAAATAAAATTCAGCCGATTAAATGAAATAGTCGACATTTTTTGATAAGCAGTATGAAAAAAAACGAGTCCTGATTTTATAAAAATGCATATTAAAAGCAAAATTGCAATAAAGTCACGGTGATGCCAATGACGGGAATATTCCTCAATTTTAGAAATATCTATACCGCCTTGCTGGCCTAAAATAACGGCCATAATATTCAAAAGCATAAAATCAGCCAAAAAATTACCGTATATATATTGACGCTTTGCTTCAAAATTATTAATAGCCATATAGACAAACACATCGGATATGCCTACTGCTGCCAAAAGCTGAATATAATTGGCCGAAGAAAAAGCTATCAACATCAAAACGCTGTTTAACAGAACAAGCCCGCCTAACAACTGTTTTTTGGGTTCCCGCGAATCAAGAGAACTGTAATATAGAACAAGCGCACTCAGCAACAGCACCCCTAAAGCCCCCGATTTCCAATGCAGCGGATTAACACCTATTGTAACCGGAAGATTGGGCAATGCATTCCAATTGATTAAAAAATCAACCTGATTTTGCTGAACATATAATGAATATAGGGCATAAACAACAACAGATAATGACACAAACGGCCACAAAAAAGAAAAGCGGTTTTTAGGAACAAACAGTGAAAGAGTTCCTGCGAAAAATAGTAAAAAAATAAAATTCACCAAATTTTCAATCCCTTAAAACCGACCTACTTTTATAATTAAAATAAGGGCTTTGAATAGCCCCTATTAATTTTCAAATTCAAACCGCCTGCAGTTAGGACAAAAGTTTAAGACTGCGTACGACTCTGACAGGAACTTTATATTCGCGCGCAACATCATCATTTTCTATTTCAACCATCAAAACTTCACTAACCGATTTTAACGGCATACGAGCTTCGTTGGCAATAGAATTAAGCATAAACGCGCTTTCACGGCTGCGGTAAAGTAAAGCTTGATCACCGCCGTCATACACTAAACGGGGATTTTCGGGGCCGCCTTCGCGATATTCAATGATAATTAGAATCTCACCGGCAGCATTCTGCAGCATATCATAGCGACCGGACTGTTGCGAATTATTTTCTGACATATTCATTATACCCCGTTTAATCTAGGTTTCATCATCAATTTTGCTCAGATGATAACATACAATTTTTAACAAATAAACTATTTTTTATATTTTATTATTTTTTTGTTGACTAACTCAAATTTATACATTATACAATGGCTCATTGTTTAAGGGTGCGTAGCTCAGCTGGTAGAGCATTTGACTTTTAATCAAAGGGTCTCGGGTTCGAATCCCGACGCGCTCACCAACAATATAAAAGCTCTGTTTTAGAACAGAGCTTTTATTTTTATCTATCTGCTGCCTTATATTAGCTTTTGTTTTTTCTTTATTTTCTTTTATATGCTTTTTAGCGAATCGGCTTTGGCAATATTGGTACATATCGTCAATAAGTCTTTTATCCGCAAACATTATTTTTCCGATTCGTTTTAACTTGGACTTATACAGCGTATTTAAGGTCTTGACTTTATATAATAAAAGCTTATTGTGCCGTTCGATTTGAAAAATTAAGAGGTTAAAAATGCGTAGAAAAACTAAAGGTATTGTTTTAGGTATGGCCGGAGCTTGCAGCTATGGTACGAATCCGCTGTTTGCTTTGCCTTTGTATGCTCTTGGTTTGTGCGCAAACTCTGTTTTGTTTTACCGCTATTCGTTAGCTGTGCTCCTATATGGCTTATGGGTAACTATAATAAAGCACCATTCTCTTAAAATTTCGTGGAAACAGGCGGCATGTCTATTACCTATGGGATTGATATTCTCAATATCTTCATTAACATTATTCATGAGTTACAGTTATATTGATGCCGGTATAGCT
>CAVIWQ010000111.1:0-2627 GCA_963646605.1 Bacteroidaceae bacterium | reverse complement strand
GCCTTAATCTCAGCGGCTTCAGCTCTGGGTTTTCTTCCGCGTTTAGCCGGCTCATGCAACTCAGAAGTGCAATGCGGACAACGGGTGGCATGAATATCAATTTCAGAAAAGCAAAACGGGCATTTCTTGGTTGTTGGAGCCGCATCAGCTTCTTTAGTATCGAGTTTAGCCTGAACTTTATTGATACCTTTAATCAAAATAAATACTGCAAATGCTACGATTGTAAAGCTGATAACCGCATTCAAAAAGTTTCCAAGATTTAAGGTTGTTGCACCGGCATTAGCGGCTTGTGCTAACGAAGCATAAGCCCCCTCATGTCCGGGGACATCTTTTAAAACAAAAAACAAATTAGAAAAATCCACACTGCCCAATAACAAACCTATCGGCGGCATAATAACATCTTTTACCATTGAATCGACAATTTTACCGAATGCAGCCCCGATAATGATACCGACAGCCATATCAATAACATTGCCGCGCATTGCAAATTTTTTAAATTCCGTAAAAAAAGATCTAAACATTTACTTTTCCTCTATATATCACTAATAAAAAAGGCTGAAATCCCTTTAAGGTTCAGCCTTACAAAGCCTTATGAAAACTAAATTTTTTCGACTTGATTAAATTCAAGCTCAACCGGTGTAGAACGGCCGAAAATCGAAACCGAAAGTTTAAGGCGCGACTTTTCAGCATCAACATCTTCAACCAAACCGATAAACGATGCAAACGGACCATCACAAACGCGAACCTGTTCACCGATTTCAAACTTAACCACTGTCTGCGGACGTTCAACGCCTTCTTCAATCTGCTTAACAATGCGTTCAGCTTCAGCATCTGAAATCGGCAGAGGTTTATTACGTGCGCCCAAAAATCCTGTAACACGCGGAGTATTCTTAATCACCAGCCATGCGTCATCGGACATTTCCATTTTTACCAACACATAACCGGGGAAAAATTTGCGCTCTGAATTAACCTTTGAGCCCTTTCTGACTTCAACAATATTTTCGGTTGGAACCATAACTTCAAGAATTTTATCTTCCATATTTTTTAATACGGCCTGTTCACGCAACGACTCGGCAACTTTTTTCTCCGAACCGGAATAAACATGAACAACATACCAGCGCGCAGCCATTGCAGTTCTCTCCTAACCAAAAATTAATTTTACGATAAAGCCGAAAAACTGATCGACAAAAAAGAAAAACGTAGCGGCAATAGCCACCAAAACCAGCACCATAAACGATGTCTGCAAAACTTCCTGACGAGTTGGCCAGGTAACTTTTTTTACCTCTTGTTTTACCTGTTTAAAAAACAGAATCGGACTAGTTTTTGCCATTGACTTTACCTATAAATAAAAACTTATACAACAAAACACCGAATTCGGTGAAAAAATGGCAGGGGCAGTAAGATTCGAACTCACGACACTCGGTTTTGGAGACCGATGCTCTACCAACTGAGCTATACCCCTACAAAAGACTTTTGCTTTATATAATACAAAATTACATAAATCAAGTATTTTTTTAATCTCCTTACAAACATTGCCTTTCACGCGTTTATGCTTGCTCGATTTTTTCTTTGCCAAAATCATATATTAAATATTAAATGCTACGATTTAGCTAAAAATATATAATTAACTCAGTTCTAAAAGAGCCTCTATCTGTTTTTGAATAACTTTTAGGATTTTATCATCCTGCTTTTTAAGAATTTGCAAAATCGCCAAAATATTGCTCGGCAGTTTTTCAATAGCCTGTTTCTGTTTGGCTTCTGAAAACAGCTCTTCAATAGAAATATCAAGAGCTTTTGAAATAGACATCAGGGTTGTAACTTTAGGATCACTTAAGCCACGTTCTATATTCGATATAGTATTAATCATTTTACCAGATGCATCAGCAAAATCTTCTTGGCTCATTCCCTTTTGTTTGCGTAAATACGCAATACGTTTACCTAGAGCTTTTAATATTTGAGTTGATTCGTTCATCTTTACACCTCTGACTACCGATTATTTTCATAGTTGAGTGTGTAAAATTCCATATTTGTTTAATGTGTATTTTTTCACCGTTCTAATTGACACGCAAACAAATACACATCATAATGTGTTTATTACGTCTTAACACACAGCGAAACATTATTTTAATAATGAAAGGACTACATTATGAAACTTCTATTTAATTTTATGTGCCTTTTAGCATTATGCGGCTGCAGTATTTCGGAGCTGAAAGAAACATTAAACAATCCGCAAAAATTGCTGCAAAATACAGAAAAGGAGCATGAAAAACTAGCTCAGATAAATTCAAAAGAAATGAGAGCCGAATTATACAATAAATACGGAGTAAAACAAACACTCCAAATTCCTGAAAACTGTAACGATTTTATTGCGTTATTCAAAACAGTCAATAACGAGGTTTATTTTTCCAATAAAAAAATAAAAGATTACAATGTAGTAGACACCTTTACACTTGCGGAAGGTCTGGCAACATGTCAGCATTATCCAGTAAATAATCAGTATAACCAAGAAGTAGCAGTTGAATTAACGATAAAATTATATCAGGCAGAAAGAAATAAAAACTCGTGGGTAATAAAAGCTAAAAAAAGCGTTCCAAATGCCGATAATATTTTAGTCTTTGCCTCGGTAA
>CAVIWQ010000110.1:0-2687 GCA_963646605.1 Bacteroidaceae bacterium | reverse complement strand
CAAAGCTTCGGTTAAAAATTTATCAAGCCGTAAACCAGCCTGCTCAGGCGCTGCAGGAGCTGAAAAATATAGATTATTATCGTCAATCTTCATACAAAATTCATATTTTATAAATAAAGTTACAATTATTATAAGCATAAATATGATTTTTTCAAAAAGCAAGGATAATAAAAGCTATGAACCAGTTAAAAATAATAAAAGCCATAGTCTTTACCTTTACTTTTCTGTTGATTTTTGGTACTCTTGTATTGTTAGGCAAATTGTATCAAAAAGCGAACGGAAACGAACAAAACGCGCAAAGCATTGAAAACAGCCTCGGGCTTTCCGCCGGTTTCAGCATCCGCCAGATTGCCGCCGACAACGGTTTGCTTTACATTTGGACTTCCGACAAACAAGCGAAAGACCATATAATTATTTATAACCCCGACAAAAGCCGGATTGTATCCGACATAACCCTGAATTGAGGTAAATATGAGCGATAGTGATGACATTATTAACAAATTGACCAGTGATGTCCCTGAAGACAGGGATTTCGATTTTTCAAAAAATTCGTCCGAAGATGATTTTAACACTCTGCTTGACAACTTTATTCAGTCGGAATTGGCAAACATCGAAGAAGAAAAAGAAAACACCCGCGTTATGCTGGAAGAACCCGAACCGGAACCCATAAACCCCAGCACCAGCGACGAAGAAGTTGCCGACTCTCTTGATATTTCGGAACAAAAACTTTACACGGCTTACCGTAATTATGTGGAAGCAATTGAATATATAGCAACCGACCACAATATAAAAATGCCGGTTTTCCACATTAAAGCACAAGTTTTATATCCTCGTTACACCCCCGGATTGGGAAACCTGATTACTATTGATGTGCTGCAGGGATGGGATGTGATGTTCGAGGCTTTTCCTGATGAAATTATAAAAATACAGCCTCACGCCTCAGATGAAGAACTTCTTGATTTTGCTGAACAAAATGAAGACGAAAATTTACAGATGGCTATTGTTTCGTATGTTGAAATTTTGTTTGAAATAGAAGGCTGCGAAATCACTTACGAAAAACGCCTGCTGGAATTTGAGCATAAAAAAATCGAACAGGAAATTATCGATGAGCACCGCCGCCGCGCCGAACGCGCCCGCAAATATATTACCGCCATCGAAAAGAAACAATTTCCGGTTAATGCCGAACGTTTGGTTAACAACTACTTCAAAGTTGCCGGCAAAGACCCCTCGGGTTCTTTTGAAGCCTTGACTAACAATCCGGCTATTTTTGCCCCGATAGAAGTTGACAAAATAAAACCCCGCTTTTTCGGAATGATAAAACCGTCGCCCCGCTCCGGTATGATGATTAACCGAAAATTAGGCGAATTTCTCAAAAAACTAAAAGTATGATTTTCGCTATTTTCATAAAAATATAGACAAAATATTCAAACAATGTTATAATAAATTAATTTATAGAAAAAATGCCAAATTAGAGGATGAAAACCATGTCACAAAACGATCAAAGCACGACCTCGACCACTTCGGCGCAAGCTGCGGCACAAACACGCGAAACTCCTAGAGAAACGACAAGCGCCGCAACAACTGCCGCAACCGCAAATACTGCAGCTGAATCGTCACGCGTGGAGTTCAATACTCTAAACACCAATACCGGCAGCAATATTGACACTTCAGAACATAGCGATAAATTAAGAGACGGACAACAAGCCGCTGCCGATGCGCAAGCAAATGTGAATGCCGAACCTCGAAAAGAAGAACCTAAACCTCAAAAACAAGCTTTATCGGTTGAAGAACTGCAGGAAAAACGCCGCAGAGGGCTGTTAAGCGTTGATGAACAAAAACAGCTTGATGAAGCTGAAAACAAGGCAGAAGGAAAAACCGGTAAAGTTGCACAAAGAGAAGATGAAGATAAAGAGCCTAAAGACCCCGACAAAGAAGGATTTAAAGAAGGCGATGTTATCGACTATATGTATAACCACTGGGTTATTGATGGCGTAATGTGGTGTGACCAAAAAGCTCGTAAATACATTGCTTACGGATATGATAGAGCAAAAGCCGCTACATTGGCAAGAAAAGCGCAAAAACAAGAAGATTACAAAAAAACAAAAGAATCTTCTTCCTATAAATCTTTTGAAAAAATTTCAGAAAATCGTGACAAAAAAGAAAAAGAAATAGAAAAAGACTACAAAGAAACCAGTAAAAAAATTAAAAATATCAGTAAAGCCATTGGTAATGGTACTTTGTTTGATGAAGAAAACAAAGAACTGCTTAACGGCTATAAAGCTATGATAAACGCTGACAACAGCGAAGAAGGCGCTGCTAAATTAGAAGAAGTTAGACAGGCTTGCGAAGCTTATAAAAACGCTCCGGAAGATGAAAAAGGCTCTGCTGAAAAAGAAACTAAAAAAATGGCGGTAGATTTTGCCCGCGATGCTGAAATAAATGCAAGATTTGATTATTCAGCTCAATTAATGGCCAATAATCAAGCCGCAGCCACAATGGTTGAAAGCATTAGAGAAGATAAAAACGCTTTTGCTAAAGATGGTATTGAACAAGCTTATGAACGAACTCTGAATGACAAAACAGCTGATGCTATTGTTGCTTTTTCTGAAGACCGTGATAAAGCTTTAAATTCTGCCAAAGATTTAGAAAAACAAAATGAAGCTTTTATGCGTTCTGGAGCTAATGGT
>CAVIWQ010000109.1:0-2729 GCA_963646605.1 Bacteroidaceae bacterium | reverse complement strand
CAAATATACAAAACAACTAGTTGATACTTCCGCTGAAGAAGAAGCTGCCGCCAACGCTCCGCAATTGGCAACTCCAGAAGACAAAGTTCTCGGCGAAACCAACGGACAACCTGTTTATTTGAAAAAAGGGCCTTACGGCTATTATGTTCAGCTCGGAAATGACACCGGCAAAGAAAAACCACGCCGCTGCTCACTGCCCCGCTGCACAACTCCAGAAACCATCACGCTTGAACAGGCTTCAATTTTGTTGAGTTTGCCGCGCCTGCTTGGAAATGGCATTGAAGTTAATATCGGGAAATTCGGCACTTATCTAAAACAGGGCGGAAAATCAAAATCATTAACCGGAAATGATAATATTTTTAATATAACGCTTGAACGTGCTGAACAAATTTTGCAAGGCGTAACAGAAAAACCGCAGGCTAAAGTTATCGGCATAAATCCGCATAACAAACAAGAAATTACTTTGAATTCCGGACGTTACGGACCTTATTTGAAATGTGGAAAAAATAATTATGCTTTGCCGAAAGATTTACGCGACCACGAGCCTACGCTTGAAGAAGCCGTAAAAATCATTGATGCAAAAAAATAATATTAAAATACCGCCCTGCTTCAGGCGGTATTTTAATACATCAGCTTTTATAGCAGACTATTCACAGTATTTATATTTTTTTATGGAATATTTGCTAAAAAAATGATACATTCCGCACAAAATATAAAAAACTTAAAAAGGATCTGAAAGTGAACGATACTTATTCCAGAGATGAGGCCTATTCTATAAAAATCGGTCTGTATGCTGTTTTGATTATAGCATTTCTGGCTTCAGCCTACATTATCAAAAGAACTGCAGCGCATGATGAGGAAGAACGCAGTCATTATTCATTGCAGGCGCGTTTCGGACGTACTGACGGTTTGGCTGTCGGCAATGCGGTTCGCATGGCGGGAATTACCGTCGGCAAAGTCATTGATGCGGAAATCGATGAACATTACAATGCTATCTTAACTCTTGAAATAAAAGATAACATTAAAATTCCCGATGACAGCTCGGCATCTATCGTCAGCGACGGCATTCTCGGAAGTAAATATATTGAAATAGAACCAGGCGGTTCCGAAGACTATTTGGCTCCGCAAGGAGAATTTTCGTATACTCAAGACGCTATGGTTTTAGAAGAATTGCTGGATAGAATAATCAGCATTGGAAAAGCTAATCGTGCAAAAAACACCTCAAAAGAAACAGAAGGAGCTGAATAAATGAAAAAAAGACCGGTTGAAACTATTATGGGACTTGTTGTCTTGCTAATTGCAGGACTGTTTTTATACTTTGCTTACTCTGTTTCGGATTTGCAAGTTGTTAAAGGTTACGAAGTTACCGCAAAATTTTTAAAAGTCGGCGGACTTAATGTCGGTGCAGATGTTATGATTAACGGTATTAAAATCGGCACCGTAATCGGACAAAAACTGGATAATGAAAATTATGACGCCGAAATCAAACTGAGCATTGCATCAGACATCAAACTTCCCAAAGACAGCACAGCGATGATTTCAAGCAATGGACTGATGGGGAACAAATTTATCAAAATAGAACCGGGGAAATCTGAAGATATGCTCCAAAACGGCGATGAAATATCCAATACGAAAGACTTTAAAACTTTGGAAGATATGGTTGGCGAAGTTATATTTATGGTGACCGGAAATGATGAAAAAAGCGAATAAAATATCAACAATTTCGGCAATTGCATCAATTGCAGGCGCAATGTCTGCATCTGCTGCCGAAATTTCAACCAATACTGCCGTTATGCAGGCAATGGATAAAATCACGGGACAAGTAAGCTTGATTGAAGTTCCGGTTAATCAGGAAACCACTTTCGGAACATTTTCCATTGTTGTAAGAGAATGCAAAACCCGCACTCCTGAAGAAACTCCGGAAAATTTTGCTTTTGTTGACGTAGTTGATAAAAACACCAAAAAAGGCGATGTAAATATATTTAAGGGCTGGATGCTTTCCTCTACTCCGGCGCTCAATCCGATAGCACATCCGGTTTATGACGTATGGTTGCTGAAATGCGTTAATAAACTTGTCGATCCCAAAAACTTAATGAACAAAGAACAATTGGATGAGCGCGATAACATTGTAATGGAACGTTCAACTCAAAATGATTCGGATGAAAAAGAGCCTGAAGCACAAGATAAAAAGCCTGCTTTCGAAGGCGCTGTTGACGGAGAACCGGTTAATTTAATTCCCGATGAAATTCCGAATACGGATAATGTCGCTAACAGCGAAAATAAAGATAATATTGAAAACGATAATGTTACTCAGCCTTCTATTTCAGAACAAAAAGAAACTTTGCTTCAACAGCCTGTTTCCGAAACAGCATCTGCTCAAATCGTAGATGAAAAAACTCCGCCGGCAACAGATGATGCTGTCAATAATGAAGGTGAACCTCAGGCTTTGGTTATCTTGCCGGAAGAATCAGCGGTTGCCGATACTTCGTTTCAAGCCGGAAATGCTTCTTTGCAGCAAGCGGATTATGAAACTATTGATGACGATAAAACAGCTGAGAACAGCGCTAATGCAAAAGAAGTTTTCGCGGAACAACCCGATATTAAAGCTGAAGAAAAAGCCGCTTTAGACATGATTGAACCCGCAGAAAAAGTGATTGAAGAAAAAACACCTGCAATAACTGAAAATAAAGACAATCCCAAAGACACTGTTTCAGAACAAGATGTAATTT
>CAVIWQ010000108.1:0-2740 GCA_963646605.1 Bacteroidaceae bacterium | reverse complement strand
ATGGTTGACAGTTCGCTGACCGGCAGAATTAATGTTCCGGAAACGATAGCGGCGGAACGCGCCCGCTACGGAGATTATATGTCCAAACACGGCGCTGACGAGGTGTTTGATTTTGCTCCGACAGGAGGACAGCTGGCATCATATAAAACGCAAAGTTCTTTTAATCCGAACAAATATACGAGAGAACAGGCAGAAAACGTTTTGCGTGACAGAGCTGAAAAACAAGGGATGGAGATTTTTAATGATGAGTTAAGTGCTGCTGGTAATCAAGAGCTTGGTATTAGCCATTTCTTAAAAACAGACAGAGCCCCTTATTTGAGAACGCTTAATAACACTTTAGATAATCCAGATATTTCTTTTTCGCACAATGGACGGAATTATTCAGCGAAGAAATACACTAATAAAGGAACGGGAAAAAACTTTTTTGATTTTATTATTGAACAGGATGGAAAGCTTTTTGATAAGATTCCAGATACCACTTCGTGGAGTTGTTGTCAACTCTGAATTGCCGCATTTTAATACGCTTTATGACGGGTTGACGGATTTTTAAGCAAAAAGCTTAAAACAAGCCGCCAATACCGGTTTTTCAAAGACAAATGCGAAAGCCGGCAGTTTGGAAAGCATGAACAAGGTTAAGCAGGAGCTTAACGAGATGATTTCCAAAGCTCAAACGACGGACAAACCGAGCGAGGTTTGGCAGTTGGAAGAACTTAAAGGCAAGTTTGACAACGCCATGCCGGCAGGGCTGAAAGACGTTGACAGAGGTTTTGCAAGAGCTAAAAGGCTTGAAGACGCATTTAACTAGGGTTCGCACTACAATCCGAACAACGTAAGCGGAGCGGACAACATAGCAGCATTGCCGTCAGAAGAGCAAAACGCATTTGCGCAGGGCTTGTTTAAGCGGATAAACAACAATTCGCTGACCGGCAAAAATCTGGCGGAAGATGCGTTGAAGTATGAAAACACACTTGCGCAGGTTTTGCCCGCCAATATGTACAATCAGTTAATGCAGGGGCTTAACCGCCAGTCGTCAAGGTTCGGGCGCTTGTCTGAACTTGGCCGCGCTGCGGAAAACAAACTGCGCGCACCGGAGGGAACAAGGCTGTTCGGGCGTGAACAGCTGGAAAGCAAAGGCTCGATGGTTGGCAGCGCCGTAGACTGGGCGAATAACAAAAAAAATAGGGGACGACTACACATTGCAAAAACAACTATCATCGGAGCCCCACTCGAAATTTTTCGATTATTATAGCTTCCTTTCCAAATCAGATATGCAAATCAAAAAATTCTTGTAAAGAAAGTAATATATGCTAAAGTTAAAGTCAATACAATTATTAGAGGATAAAAATGAAAAAACGAATTTTTGGATTTGATTTGGGAATTGCTTCAATAGGTTGGGCTGTTGTTGATTTTGATAAAGAATATTTTAATCAAGAAACAGGTGAAGTGATTGAAGGAAAAATTATTGATTCAGGTGTTCGTTGTTTTCCTCAAGCAGAAAATCCTAAAGACGGTTCTTCATTAGCTGCTACACGCCGCGAAAAACGGTTGGCTCGTAGAATATGTAGACGCAAATCTCGCCGAATGCAGGCAATTAAAAATTTGTTCATAACAAATGGTCTTACAGCTAATTTAGAAACACTTAATAAGTTATATGCAACGCAATCAGGTGGTGATGTTTGGAATTTACGTGTTGAGGGACTGTCAAGACCGCTGTCTGAAAATGAATTAATAAGAGTGTTAACACATTTAGCTAAACATCGTGGTTTTAAATCATATAGAAAAGCGGCGGAAGAAAAAGATGATGATAATGGAAAAGTTTTGAAAGCTATTAAAGCTAATAAAGAACTGTTAGATGGTGATAAAAATAAAACATTGGCTCAAGTTATTGTCGAAAAAGCTGGTTTCTATGGCAAAAAAAGAAATTGTACTCAAAAAAATGATAAAGGGAAAGATGTAGCTGTTTATAATAATTCTATTCCAAGAGAAGAAATTGAAAAAGAACTGAATCTTATCTACAATAAACAAAAAGCGTACAATATTTTTAGTGAAAAATTGTATGAAGATTTTAAAAAGATAGCTTTTCGTTTTCGTCCGGTTAGAAGTATTGAAAAAATGGTCGGATATTGCACTTTTGAAAAAAATGAAAAACGTGCTCCGAAAGAAGCTCCATCTTCAGAATTATTTGTTGCACTCAGTAAAATCAACAATATGTCTATCAATGATAATGGAACTATTCGGTTTGTAAATTCAGATGAAAGAGATAAAATTATTAATGTATTGAGGACAACAAAAACCGTCAAATATAAAACACTATCTTCTAAAGTTTTTGCTGAAAATGTTCAATTTAGAGATATAGACTATAAAAAAACAAAAAAGAAAAATAAAAAGGGAGAAATAACAGATATTGATCCCGAAGATGTCATTTTTTATGAAATGAAAGGTTGGCATAAATTAAAATCACAATTTATGGATAGCGAATGGTCAGAACTGCAAAAAAACATTCCATTATTGGATGAGATAGTTAATATTATTGCATGTGAAAAAAATGATACAGCAATATATAATGCTTTGAAAAAATTAGAAATAAAAGAAGAGTATATTTCTAAATTTACAAGATGTACTTTTGATAAGTTTATAAATCTTTCTTTTAAAGCTCTGTATAAAATAATTCCATTTATGCAAATGCAAGAAAGAACAACTTATTATGAAGCTTGTGAAAAAGTTGGATATGATCCAAAAG
>CAVIWQ010000107.1:0-2759 GCA_963646605.1 Bacteroidaceae bacterium | reverse complement strand
TTGCGGTCAAATCATCGGTTACGCCGATAACAGCTGAAACTTTACCGTCATTGCCGGAGAATAAAGCGATAACGCCGCTTCCAATTTGTTGTTTTATTTCATCAATAAACGCTTTTAATTCTTTTGCCGGAATATTTTCTAACTTTTTGGCAACAAATTTAATACCGTTAACTTCTTCTATTTTTTCTTTGTTATCGGCAGTTTTGCTGCTTACAAAGAACTTTTTCAAGTTGAAAATATCGGTTTCAAGCTTTTTCTTTTCTTCCAACAACTGATTAATGCGGTTTTCAAGATCATTAACATTTGTTTTCAAGGCGTGGCTGATTCTATGCAATTTATCTTCTTCATCCTGAACAAATTTTTCAGCAGAATTGCCTGTCATAAATTCAATACGTCTGATACCTGCGGCGACGGCTGTTTCACCAATAATATTAAAATATCCGATGTCGCCGGTTGCCTGAACATGAGTACCGCCGCAGAGTTCGCGTGAAAATACTTCGTCACCGTCTTCCATACTGACAACACGAACCATATCGCCGTATTTTTCACCGAACAAAGCCATAGCTCCTGTTTTGACAGCTTCATCAGGCGACATAATTCTTGTAACGCATTTATAGTTGCGGCGAACTGCTTCGTTAACCATATCTTCAGCGCGGCGCAATTCTTCATTTGTAACCTGTTTGGGGTGTGAAATGTCAAAACGTGCTCTGTCGGCGGCAACCATAGAACCTTTTTGAGTGACATGTTCGCCTAAAATTTCACGCAGAGCGCGGTGCAGCAAGTGAGTGACCGAGTGATTGGCACGGATTTTGTTGCGGGTGATTTCATCGACTTCAAAACTTGCAAAATCACCAACTTTGGCTTCGCCTTTAATCATTTTGCAGACATGAACAATCATACCATCAATTTTTTTCTTGGTGTCGATAACTTCAGCGGTAAAGTTTTTGCCTTTTATCAAACCAATATCTCCGATTTGTCCGCCAGATTCACCATAAAACGGAGTCTGATTGGCAACCAGATAAAAATCACCATCTTTTACGCTGTCAACAATTTGTGAATTTTGAACCAAAGTTTTGATTTCGGCATCGGCTTTTGTGCAAGTATAGCCTAAAAATTCACTTTTTCCGAGTTTGTCAAAAACATCAAACCAAATTTTTTCAACGCCTTCGTCACCACTGCCGGCCCAATTTTTGCGGGCTTCAGCGCGTTGTTTTTCCATTGCGGCGTCAAAACCTTCAACATCAACATGAATGTCTTTTGCTTTTAAGGCGTCTTGAGTCAAGTCAAGAGGAAAACCATAAGTGTCATACAGTTTGAAAGCGGTTTCGCCTTTGAGAGTATCGCCGGCTTGCATTGAAGATGTTTCATCATCAAGAAGTTTAAGACCTTTTTCAAGAGTGCGGATAAATTTGCTTTCTTCGGTTTTAAGGGTTTCAGTGATTAGAGCTTCAGCGCGGTAAAGTTCAGGATAAGCTTCGCCCATTTCTTTTTGCAAAGCAGGCAGCAGCTTGTACATCATCGGTTCGTTTACACCCAGCAAATGAACATGACGCATAGCGCGGCGCATAATGCGGCGCAAGACGTAACCGCGGCCTTCATTGGATGGTAAAACACCGTCTGCAATCAAAAAAGCGGCAGAACGCATATGGTCAGCAATAACATTGTGCGAAGCCTGCAATTTTCCTTTTGGATCTGAATTTGCAATGTCGGCAATGGCTTTGATTAAATTTTGGAATAAATCAATATCAAAGTTTGAATGTACGCCTTGCAAAATTGCGGCAATACGTTCCAATCCCATACCGGTATCAATAGAGGGTTTTCTCAAATTGATACGGCTGCCGTCCGGCAAATCTTCAAACTGGTCGAAAACCAAATTCCAAATTTCGATAAAACGATCTCCGTCTTCTTCAGGAGTTCCGGGCAGACCGCCCCAAACTTCAGGACCATGATCATAAAAGATTTCGGAACACGGACCACAAGGACCGGTATCGCCCATTTGCCAAAAATTATCTTTGGTGGCAATGCGGATAATACGGTCATCGGATAAACCGGATATTTTTTTCCACAGATTATAGGCTTCGTCATCGTTATGATAAATGGTAACAGCCAGCTTTTCTTTAGGAATATCAAATTCTTTAGTTAAAAGTTCCCAAGCGTAGGAAATAGCGCCTTCTTTAAAATAGTCACCGAAAGAAAAGTTTCCCAGCATTTCAAAAAACGTGTGGTGGCGGACATCATATCCGACACTGTCCAAATCATTGTGTTTTCCGCCGGCGCGCACTGATTTTTGCGCGGTTGTTGCACGGGTATAATCTCTGGTTTCATTTCCGGCCAAAATATTTTTAAATTGAACCATGCCGGAGTTTGTAAACATTAAAGTCGGGTCATTATCGGGCACCAAAGGCGAAGACGGAACGATTTTGTGTCCGTTTTTGCCGAAATAATTAAGAAAAGTGCTTCTAATCTCATTTACCGTTGTAGTCATAACTTTTATTAAACCTCTATTTTTGCCTCTTAAAAACTAACCCACATTTTTAATGCAAAAACCTGTTAATAGCAAGCGAAAAATCATTATTCAAAGGCAATGGTATAGCCGTTGAGGTTAATAAAAGCGGCGTTGAGGTAAGTGGCAAATAAAATCCAAAGAAAATACGGAAAGAAGAGCAGAGCCGAAACACCGGATACAGACCAAAAAGCCATTAAAATCATATAACTGAGAATATCGATTGTGATGACGACAATCAGCGCCATACCTATAT
>CAVIWQ010000106.1:0-2795 GCA_963646605.1 Bacteroidaceae bacterium | reverse complement strand
GTCTTTTTCATATTTAATCATTTTTAATAGTTCATAATAATATTTTGTCTATAAGATAGAATATTATATATTTACAACAAATACAAGTACAAAATATAGACAAAATGATATTTATTTGTTATAATATTAACAATATAATCAATCTGATTGGAAAAAAGCATGAAATTCGATTGTAATGTTGTTGCTAATAATAACGTTGACTTTGTCATTGCTAAAAATATCAGCGATGGAAAATGTCCAATATTGCTCGGCGCTGGAAATGATAAGGAAAAAATATCTTTTGTCAGCGAGATGAATTTTGACATTGCCGATTGTTGCCGAAACAATGGAATATTTAGAATGAGATACAAAAAAGCTCTGGCAGAATTGCAAGAAAAAACATCAACTAAAGACAAATTCAATGTTATTCAAAATTTTATCGAAAGCACCATGCCTTTATGTGAAAAGCAAAACCTTAATGAACGAAACGATTGCATTTTTGAACGTGAACCTTTATCATATATGATTGAACATAAACTTTGCATGTGTTCCGAAAGAGCGGCAGCGGCTCAACACCTATGTCAGGAAAGCGGTATAAATTCTTACATGGTAAACAGCTATGTAAAAATAAAAGACGGAGAAGAAGGACAACACGCATATCTTATGTTTGAAGAAAATAACCACATGTTTGTTTATGACCCTGCCAATCCCACCAAAAACAATGCCCCGCGGATTATGGATGCCCGCATGGACAAGGCCATGTTTAATGATTTTATAAACGCAGTTAACGAAAATGCCGATTCATCAAACAAAACTAACAAAAACTGTGTTGGTTTTGCCTGCAAACATGAAGATGGAAAAATGTTTTTGTATCGCAGTTTTTGCGGAAATGAAAGCACCAAGGTAACCCCTCAGTCGCTGCAAAAAGCAAGAGCAGCAAAGCAATCTGCTTATTCTGAAAAAAGCAGATAACATTGCAAAAAAATACCTTGACTTAAAGTCAACTCCAAGGTTTATACATATATATGTATTTATATTTTAGAAAGGATTTTTTATGAAAGATGTATTGCTTTTAACCGGAGCCGGACAAATTGGAATGGCCATTGCTCGGCGCGTAGGCTATGATAAAAAAATTGTTATCGGCGATAAAAATATCACTAATGCTCAAACCATTGCCAACATCCTGAACGAAGCCGGATTTGATGCTTTAGCCGCAGAAACGGATATATCCTCTAGAACTTCTATTTTAGAATTAATAAAATCAGCGCAAAATTACGGCGAAATTTCAATGTTTGTCAATGCGGCGGGGGTTTCTCCCAGTCAGGCAAGTATTGAAACAATTTTAAAAGTTGATTTATACGGAACCGCCGTTCTATTGGAAGAAGTTGGAAAAATTATCAAGCACGGCGGAACCGGCATTACAATTTCCAGCCAATCTGGACACCGTTTGCCGGCTCTTGGGGCAGAAATTGACGAATTACTGGCAACAACTCCAACCGATGAGCTGTTGAAACTCGATATTTTACAGCCTCAAAACATAAAAGATACGCTTCATGCTTATCAATTGGCAAAACGCTGCAATGTAAAACGAGTTATGGCAGAAGCAGTTAAATGGGGAATCAAAGGCGCCCGCATAAATTCCATTTCTCCCGGAATTATCGTAACACCTTTAGCAATTGATGAATTCAATGGTCCTCGCGGAGATTTTTATAAAAATATGTTTGCCAAATGTCCTGCCGGACGCCCCGGAACTGCAGACGAGGTTGCCAATGTGGCAGAACTCCTGATGGAAAATAAAGGCGCATTTATTACGGGAGCTGATTTTCTGATTGATGGCGGTGCCACCGCTTCATATTTTTACGGCCCCTTAAAACCCGCTAAATAACATTACACATACCAACAAAAAAGGCTTATCGTATAAAAACGATAAGCCTTTTTTGATAAAGAAACAATTCAGTCAGAAATTTGACCGTCTTTTTTCAGCAGTTCACGAATAAAGGCAATTCCTTTCATCGTCCAATAGGTATGAGCTCTTGTCAAGTCACGCCCTTGGCTGTCTTGCCCGTAAGTAAACCAACCTACTTTGGTGTAACCTTCAGAAGCATATTTCTGATACAACACCCACACTTCGCCGCGTTTGTACTGAACCTCTTTTTGTTTGAGATACTGATTGAGCTTGATTGCCGACCAACCAAAACTTTTTGCCACAACGTTTGTGGGAAAAAGCGATGTTGAAGCAAACAACTCGTCAACAAGATCTGCTTTTGCTTTCAGTTTTGCGTTTTCAGAAAGCAGACGTTGTTTTTCGGCAAGCAGTTCTTGATTTTCCTGCTGCAATTTTTGCACTTCCGCATTTTGTTTTGCGGATTTTAATTCACTTTTCTTTGAACGGGAAACTTTTGAAGTCTCGGCAGGCTGTTCCTGAGATTGGAAAAAATCAGGAAACAAATCACCGCAAAATCCGTTTTTGGTTTGTTTTTTTTGTGACATAAAAATAGTTTTTAATAATAAGGTAATAGATTTTTTATTTAACTGCTATTTGCAGCCTAGTCAATCTTTCTTATTGTTTTACACAAAAAAAATAAATTATCACCAATTAAAAAATAAACCTATCTTCCATAGTTTTTTAAATCCGCCAAATTTATCTTTAAATTATGGGTATTGGACATTTTCGTTTTTTTCGATGGTAATGTTGCTGCCATTTGGTTTCGTAAAACCGCAATTTTATTTTTTAGATTCAGAGGATGTTTTTTTGGAAAAACTTCCTCTGTTTTACTGAAATCAAAGTTTGCAGAAGATACTGACTTAGGCAAACC
>CAVIWQ010000105.1:0-2856 GCA_963646605.1 Bacteroidaceae bacterium | reverse complement strand
TTGAAATTCCGCAAACTTTTGCAATTTCAACTAATGTTTTTCAAAAAAATTTCAGTCAAAAAGAAAACATGCCTGATGAACTGCTTAATCAGGCTATGCAATGTCTTGTTGCTTGCGGCGGCAATGTAGCCGTACGCTCATCAGCAAACATAGAAGACGCTTTTGGCAAAACCCACAGCGGAGAATTTGCCTCAGTCTTAAACGTTAAGAACAGGCGTCAAATGCAAGAAGCTCTGGCAATTGTATATGCTTCCGCACAAAATGTTCCTCAGTCAAAAATGGGAATTGTTATTCAACCGATGATTGAACAACCTCAAGTCGCCGGCGTAATTTATTCTCAGGATTTTAACGGCGATCCTCTGGTTACCATAAATTGGACACAAGGCAAAACCGCCGATATGCTTTTGGTGAATAAAGAAAAAGGCAACTTGACCAAAATAGGAAAATATCTTGACAACCGCAAAGGCAGACTTTCACTTTTGCAATTTTCGGATTTGGGTAATCGAAAAAACAAACATTCTGTTCTCCACAGTGTTTTTTGGGATAAACTGATGAGCAGTATATATTTGAACTCTTTCAAAAAAGAATTCAAATATATCCCTCAGCTTGTCGCCCTTTCAAACCATTTGGAAAAAGACTTGGGTTATCCGGTCGATCTGGAATTTGCAATTTCAAAAAATGGAAAAATCAATATACTTCAGCAACGCCCTTACATAATGGACAGCAATTATGTAGTAAAACAATATTCAAACGGCGATTGGGTCGGCTACAATAAAACTAATCCCTTGATTTCCGGAGAAATCGCCGTAATAGACTATGACAGTGAAGAAGAATTTGAAAAATATAAAACCGATGTAAAAGAAGGAAAGTTCAAAGACAAAATATTGCTCTCCAAATATAAAAATTTTCACGGCTTTAATATCTTGGCTTACGCTGATGAAGAAAGAAACGTTTTACAGTCAAAATTAAAAATAGATGCAAGCTACAATCTGCATACAGAGCTTTACGGACATTACGGCAACCTGTTCAGAGAAAGGGGAACTCCTTTTTTATCCACACAGCGCTGTAATGAATTTAAAAAATTAGAAAATGGCGATTGGATAGAAATCGACTTGAAAACCGGCAAATTTACCCAACAAAAACGCGGCAAAATATTAAATTCTGAAAAAATACTTAAAAATTTCCAACAAAATGAACGATAGTTGAAAACTTTTTTTGTTTTTTTATATCGTTAAATATAACTTTTTCACTATTCAACAACAAATTCAAAATTAACATGTTCAGCAGTTTGTTTATCCAACTGTTCCCAAGGGCGGTAATAATAGCCGTCTACTTTAACTTTTCCTTTTTCCGCAGCATCAAAACGATAGGTTTTAATGCCGCCGACGCCTACCATGTCAGGCTCATGAGCAAATTCTTTATAGTCTTCGTGAATACTAGCAATAACATTTTGATTTTCAGGTTCAATAAAGAAACTCCATCCATAACCGGTTGTCGGGTTTTCTTCCAGATTTATCGCGACTTTGTCACCGACAGTCAAATCAATTGTTTTTCCTGTATCTTGTCGGCTCAATTCAATATTTTTATGTGTTCCGCAGGCAGCAACAAACAGTATGAAAAACAACATCATTTTTTTCATTTTATTTATCCTTTCCAAACAATGAAATCATTTTTGCCTTGAACACATTAGAACGCAAATTATCTTTATAGTCTTTTTCGCCTTGTGTCATTTTGGCATATTCCACTTTATCCAAATAGGTCATCTTGCGGAATTTCATACGATTGTATCCGGCCCATCTTTTTTTCATTTCTGGCGTAATTTTTTCATAAATTTCGTTTTCGCGCTTAGAAACATATTTCCAAAAATCATACCCGCCGATATTGAAAAACTTTTTCATCAATTCATTATGGCGTTCCTGATTTTCCTGCACCCCTTGAAAAGGAGCATCTTTATTATACAGCTTTGCTCTTGCCAAATTATTTTTAACATAAATAGGATATTTATCATGCATCCAGCCGTCAAATACCATGTTGGCAATAACTTCAACTTCTTTTTCAGAAAGGCGTTCGGTTTTAGGAGCTATTTCACCTGATTTTATTTTATCACGATAAAAGCGGAATCTATCCGTAATGTAGCGAAAATCTTTACCATGATTAAGATAATTTTTTCTTTGCGCCACACATTGCGCAATATTAGCCGACACTTCATCCAAACAGCACTCGGCAAATTTTATCGGATAGCTGTTCCATTCTCTCATACCGCTTTTATTATTCAGAAAATGCTGCCCTTCATGAGCTGTTGTGCAGTTATGGCTGTCATTATATACATCTAAAACCGACTGCAATTTAGGATTATCGGCAATAAATTCGCGTACAACTAAAACGTCATAATTATATTTTCCCATTGCCGGCATATTGGGCAAACTATCAGCCGCGCCTAATTTATACATAATATCAGATTTTGTTTTATCCTTAAACGCTTTATCCCCGTATGAAGCACGGACTGTATCAACATGAGAGCGCAATTCTAGCTTTTGAATGTAAGCATGCGCAGCTTTATCTTTGTTGCGAAAATCACACAGGCTGTCAACATTCAGTTTTTTTCCGTCTTTATCGGTATAATACCACCCTTTTCCTCTTTTGTAGGTCAAATTATCATAAAATTCCTGCATAGAGAGAGTGTCTTTATTAACAACAACCTGTGTCCGATTAAATTGAGGAGCGTTTTCTTCCGCAACATTATGCATCATAGCAATGCCCGACACGCCCAACAACAGGCAGCTTGCAAACAATCCTCTTTTTACAATTTTGTTCTTCATCGGCCGCTCCATTTGTCTAATTTTGACTAATTATAAC
>CAVIWQ010000104.1:0-3044 GCA_963646605.1 Bacteroidaceae bacterium | reverse complement strand
TTTATAAGTAGCGTAAATACTCTGTTTCACAAACAGTTTCTTAACGGCAGTGCCTTGTTTTATACAACGCATGATTCGTTAAGTCTGATTTAAGCTGGATTATTTTATGTTCACGTTTCATATATTCTGAAACCTTTTCATTTTTGTGCATAGCTAATTCACATGTTTCAGTTTTAATCCCTTTAGCCTGTAAATCCTTTGCTAATTGTGAATTTTCATCTGTTAAAAATTTTGCATGAGCATTCACTACCTTATTTTGTCCGTCAGATATTATTTTGCGTGTCATATAGCCAACTTCATTATTATCCTTATCAGTTATGACCGTGTTAATAACATGCATACGCATATTATTTTCCAGCTTGGGTTCTTCAAATGTCAAACCGTTTTTGTTCAGGCATTCCTTAAAATCTTTATAAGAATTATGGTTAACACTTGTTTCAATACCACTATGTTTAACGTCATCGGCTTGAGGCGCGGTTAACTCTGTTAAGTTTTTCTCCGCTTCTTTGATTTTTGTTTCTGCTGGATTTCCGCACGAAGTGGCAGAAATAGCCAACCCTAGGGTAAGTGCAGTTTCCAAACTTAGTTTTTTTCTAACTTCTTTGATTTTGTCTGCTATTTTCATTGTTGCATTCTCTAATTGTTTTATTTAACTAAATAATAGCAGAACAATTTATATAAAGCAATATTTTTGACAAAAAATAGAGAAAATATTTCTCAGACTTTCTCTCTTTCGCACAAATCTTTATATAAAGAATTGATAATGTGTCAATATGATTATATGATTCAGAAAATTGTGCCAAATTTGTGCCAAATGTTATGGTTTCTATGTTTCATAACATTGTAAAAATCATTATATTTCAATGATTTATATAAAAATTATGATGTAGATGCTTTCGCCCCATCTTTATACAAATAAAGGGCTATGAATTGTCATAACCCTTTGAAAAAACTGGTGCCGGTTATGTGACTCGAACACACGACCCACGCATTACGAATGCGTTGCTCTACCAACTGAGCTAAACCGGCGTAAAACTTATAAAGCTTCAACAACCTTAATAAAATGATTGCCGCGCTCCACAAAATTTTTATAAAACCCAAAACTTGGGCTTGTCGGTGTAAACAATACCGTTCCACCACCTATTTTCTGCAACAAATCATAAGCAATTGCAACAGATTTTTCCAAACTATCCCCCTCTATAAGCAAAAAATCTTTTCTTTTTACATTTTTGCGAAGAGTTTCAGCAATTTTCGGTCCAGTTTGATACAAAGTAACAACTGCCTTAACTTTCGGATTAGCTTCAACACAAGCGGCATAATCGCTATAATCCTGTTGATTATCCTGTCCGCCTGAAATAAGTACTAAATTTCCATCAAAACTATTAATAGCGCCTATAGCTGCTTCCGGAGCTGTTGATATACTGTCATTAACAAACAATACATTATTTTTAATTGCTACTTTTTGCAGCCTGTGCGGCAAGGGTTCAAATTCTTTTAAGGATTCGGCTGCTTCTTTTATATCTATGTTCAAATATTTTAATATGCTGAAAACACCAGCCAAATTATCCAAATTATGCGTTCCGCTCAATTTTAGCTCGGATAAATCGAGAATCTTGTTCCCTTGATAATACAAACCTCGATTCTCAGCATAGAAACCATCCGCAACATCATACAAACGACGGCGGGAAGAAAAAGCAGCGGTATAATCCATCAATTGCTGATTACGCGCGTTAGCAAAAAATACATCTCCGTCTTTTTGATTGGCAATCAAATGCACTTTGTCTTGGCAATAATTTTCATGCCCGTTATGCCATTCGCTGTGAACATAAAACAAATTGGTAAACATGGCAATTTGCGGAGAAACCGTTAAATCAGAAGCTTGATAACTTGAAATTTCAGCTACAACAAAATCATAATCGTCATCCAGCAATTCAATCAGCGGACGTCCGATATTTCCGCCCAAACCAGTTTTATATCCCTGTTTTTCCAGCATAAAAGCTAAAGAACTGACACTTGTACTTTTGCCTTTTGAACCGCTGATTCCGATAACCGTGCATTTTTTTCTGGAAAGCAATTCGTTAAGGCATAAATCAGTAACCGATGTTGTTTTATCACGAAACTTTATCAGTTCCGGCTTATAAATGCTCACCCCCGGAGAACGAACAATAATATCTGCAGCCTCACAGGCTTTAGCAACATCGCTGCCAAAATATAAAGGATAATTTTCAAAATCAGCGGGCTTATCACATTCGGTATCGTTTATTAAAACAAAATCTTGCGTAATATTATGTTTTGCAAGATATTGCAAAATATCCTTGCCTTCGGCGCCCATACCCCAAACAGCAATTTTTTTATCTTTCAAATCACTTATTTTCACCGTTTTTACCCCCTGTTTTTTCATTTTCATCAGCAGAATCTTCTGTTTTTTTACGGCGCAAAGCGTAGAATTGTTCTTGAGTTTCTTGTGAAACTTCACTTCCACGGTGAACAACCAATTGATTAAACGGAATTTCTATTCCTTCCTCAATAAAGCGGCGGTTTATTTCAAAACGCAAATCGCTCGGAATACTCCAACCATCCCAAATATTGCTGCTGTATCCTCTGAGCTCAAAATCCAAACTGCTGGCTCCAAAATCCTGAAACAAAACATACGGCTCGGGTTTTTTCAGCACTTTTTTATTAGCTGCCGCGCATTCCAACAAAATCTGCTTAACCTTTTGCGTATCAGAACCATAAGCCACGCCTACTTTTACTTTAAAACGCATCCAATTATTACCATGAGTCAGGTTAGTCACCGAATTAGACAATAATGTCGCATTCGGAATAATAAGGCTTGCACGGTTAAAAGTTTCAACCTCTGTTGAACGAATATTAATTTGCTTAATTTTACCTTCTTCACCGTTAATAACCACCCAGTCGCCGACTTTAACAGGACGTTCAAACAACAAAATGATTCCGGACACAAAGTTATTTACAATATTCTGCAAACCTAAACCGATACCGACTGACAAAGCACCGGCAACCAGAGCTACATTGCTTAAATC
>CAVIWQ010000103.1:0-3144 GCA_963646605.1 Bacteroidaceae bacterium | reverse complement strand
ACAGACTCCTAGCTACATTGACTACAATGCCGAGAACTTGAATGGTGTTCATCCTTGTATTCAGGCTGCTGATGGTTCACTTCGTGACTTGCGCACAAGCGAGCCTGTTGCAACACCTAAGGAGAACTTTGTTCTTTGGGGAGCTGGTTCAGGGACTGTTTTTGAGTATCCAGACGGTAAGAAGCTGCTGATTTCACGCCTGTTCGATCTCAGACGTACTACGGTTGTTCTCGAGGAAGGTGATAACTTCACTTTCAATCCTTTAAGCATGGTGCTCCACAAGGTGAAGAACCATGTTGCCAAGGAAGTTGCGTAATCATCGTTTATCTACAAAAAAGCTTTCTTTCTTTTTGAAAGAAAGCTTTTTTTATACTTGATTATCTGCTTAAAACGCCTTAACAATATTCATATGCAATTTGTAGATGAAGGATATATTGTCGATTTACGAAGATACGGAGAAAATTCCGTAATTGTCAGCGTAGTGAGCAAAAATCATGGCTTATTGCGCGGTTTTGTGCGAGGTGGTTTGAGCAAAAAAAATCTTGGCGTTTACCAATTGGGAAATTTGATAAGTATTGACGCTTATGCCCGTATTGAAGAAAATATGTTGTCTTTCAAAACCGAATTGCTCCAGCCGACAGCAGTGAAATTTATGAATGACGCGGCCAAACTCGCGGCTTTGTCCGCCTTATGCTCATTGAGTGTGGTTTGCTTGCCGGAAAACGAGAATTTGGAGCGCTTTTACTATTATATAGAAAGTTTTTTTCAACTGATTGATGAAGAAAACTGGCTGGCTAACTATGCTTTTTTTGAGTTTTATTTACTGGAATATTTAGGAATAGGCCTTGACTTGAGTGAATGCGCCGCAACAGGAACAACCGAAAATTTAGAATACGTTTCTCCTCGAAGCGGCAAGGCTGTATGTGCAGAAGCAGGAGAACCTTATAAAGAAAAATTGTTTTGCTATCCGCATTTTATCATTGATAAAAATTATGCTCCTCAACGTTATGAATTGGTCGATTTACTGAAGATGACCAGTTTTTTCCTCAATAAAAACTTTTTTCAAATCCATAACTTGAAATTTCCGTTAAACCGTGCTAGTTTGCTAGAAAATCTAGACTTGTAAGAGAAATTATGGCTGAAACAGAACAAAAAATCAGAGATGTGCAACTGGCTGAAGAATTGAGCAAAAGATATTTGTCTTATGCCATGTCAACCATCGTTTCACGTTCGCTTCCGGATGTCCGCGACGGGCTCAAACCGGTACACAGACGCTTGATGTATGCAATGCGTCAACTCCATTTAGATCCGAAATCGGGCTTCAAAAAATGCGCCCGTGTTGTCGGCGACGTTATCGGTAAATATCATCCGCACGGCGATAGCGCGGTTTATGGTGCAATGGCTCGTTTGGCGCAAGATTTTTCAGTGCGTTATCCGTTGGTTGACGGACAGGGAAATTTTGGAAATATTGACGGCGACGGTCCGGCTGCAATGCGTTATACTGAAGCCAGATTGACAGATTTTGCAATGGCTTTGATGGAAGGTTTAAACGATAACGCCGTTGACTTTATGGAAACTTACGACGGTGAAGAAAATGAACCGTTAGTTATGCCGGCTGCCGTTCCAAATCTTTTGTGTAACGGCACATCAGGTATCGCTGTTGGTATGGCCACTAATATCCCTCCGCATAATTTAAGCGAAATTTGCGATGCATTGTTGTATATGATTGAAAATCCTCAATGTGAAATCGAACCTTTGGTCCGTCGTTTAAGAGGTCCGGATTTTCCAACCGGAGGGGTTATCGTTGATAAATTTTCAAGCATTTTGAATGCCTATACCTCAGGCAAAGGTGTTTTCAGAATTAGAGCCAAATGGGAAAAAGAAGATCTTGGGCACGGACAATATCAAATTGTTGTAACCGAAATTCCGTATATGGTTCAAAAAGCAAAATTGGTTGAAAAAATTGCTGAATTGCTGTTGGAAAAGAAAATTCCGCTGTTGAATGATATCAGAGATGAATCGGCACAAGATGTTCGTATAGTTTTGGAACCCAAAAGCCGTATGGTCGATGCAAATTTACTGATGGAACATTTATTCAAACAAACGGATCTGGAAAGCCGTTTCAATATGAATATGAATGTGCTCGATTCTGATGGTGTTCCGCGGGTTATGAGCATAAAAGAAGTTTTGCGGGAATATTTAAATCACAGACATTCGGTTTTGTTGCGCCGCACCAATTTCCGTTTGGATAAAATTAATTACAGATTGGAGATTTTGTCGGGATATTTAACCGCTTATCTCAATTTGGACAGGATTATCGAAATCATTCGCGGTGAAGATGATGCCAAAGCGGTTATGATTAAAGAATTTGCCTTAACCGATAATCAAGCTGAAGCCATTTTGAATATGAAACTGCGTTCTCTGCGCAAACTGGAAGAAAGTCAAATAAAAGATGAGTATGATGAACTCAGCGCAGAAAAAGACGGACTTGAAAGTTTGCTCAGCAGTGAAGATAAACAATGGCAGGCTATTGCTGAAGAAATAAAACAAACCAGCCAGCGTTTTGGCAAAAAAACAGCTTTGGGACGCCGCCGAACCGAATTTGGAGAAGTTGCCGAAACTGTCGAAGTTCCGATTGAAGCTTTGATTGAAAAAGAACCGGTTACAGTGATTTTGTCGCAAAAAGGCTGGATTAGAGGATTAAAAGGGCATGTTGATCTTAAAGGCGAATTCAAATTTAAGGATGACGATGAATTAGCTTTTGCTTTGCATGCGCAAACAACTGACAAAATTGTTATTTTGGACAGTTCAGGTAAATTTTTTAACATTTCTGCCAATGAAATACCAACCGGACGCGGTTTTGGACAACCATTGCGTTTGATGGTTGATATTGCTAATCAGGATACAGTTACAGCAATGTTCGTTTTTGAACCAAAAGCCTCTTATTTGCTGGCTTCTCATGAAGGACGCGGTTTTATTGTGGATGAAAATCACCTTATTGCTCAAACACGTAACGGCCGCAAGATTATGAATGTTGCAGATGGCGAAAAAACAACTTTCTGTACTAAAGTTTGCGGAGATATGGTTGCTATTGTGGGAGAAAATCGTAAATTGCTGATTTTCAAAACCGAAGAAATACCAACG
>CAVIWQ010000102.1:0-3167 GCA_963646605.1 Bacteroidaceae bacterium | reverse complement strand
GCCTTCAACAACCAAATCTTTATAAAAGAAATTTTTTTCTTTGCTAGAACAATCAATATCATTTAAAAAATTCATTGTTCTGTCATCAGCAAAATTATTAAAGAGTCCGTTCTCATTGGCTACATCAAAAACATCTGCCATAGCGGGAAATGACAATAAAGCAATTGCCGAACAATGTAAAAGCATCAAAGATTTTTTCATAGAGTTTTCTTCCCTCTCAAAAAAACAATCAATTTATTTTTTCTATTTACAATTCTTTATATAAAAATCAAGTACATTTTATATAAAGAACATTCTTATAAAAGCAATCTTTTAATCTTATATTTTAACAAGAAAAGAGGCTTGTCTCACGACAAGCCTCCTCAAAATTAATTCATGGTACGAAAAAAATTCAAGGTTAACTCAGATTGGCTAACTACAATTTCGCTACGACCTCGTCGTAGGAATAATACGGCTCTTTTGCGTACACGACGTAAGTGAGCGGCTGAGAGAAGATGTCATTTGCAATCTCCTGCACATCACGCGCGGTCACCTGCCATGTGGCATTGATACGCTCGTTGATGTCGTACATAGAACCACGTCCAAGAAGCTGCCAAGCAATCTCAACAGCGCCGTCTTGAGGCTGAGAGAAAATGAACAACTTTTCAGACATCGCGCGATTGCGTGATGTTTCCATTCGGCGTTCCGAAGCGAGCGTGGTGCGCAGACGATGAACATTGGCACAGATGATGTCGGTGAACTTGTTCACATCCTCACCATCGTGCGATGTCACGGAGATACGCAGTGTTCTCATTCCGTAATAACCGGCGATCTTGACTTCGATGTCAACATCCTGTCCGATGAACGAGCGCTCCAAACGACCGGCGAGCATACTCATCAGTACGTTTGCTTCAGCGATACCGGACAAACCGGAAACATCCCACCCCATCATAACCTGACGATAACTCTTCTCAGCAAGAATGCTGTCCGAGCCGCCGGTATAGATGTCATTCTGAATCTTGTGCTTTGTACCAGGCTGAACATCACCGAAACACTTCTCGACGAGAGCGTTGACTTTCTCAACAGAAATCTTCTTGCTGGAAACGGCGATGACCATGTTCTTACCTGTCATGAACTTGTCAGCGAACTTCTGCAAGTCACAAACGCCATAGCTTCTGATTGCTTCGGCATAAGCTTGAGCGTCCCAAACCTTGCCGGCCTTTGCGAAGGCGGTGTGCTTGTAAAGAAGCTTCATCTGGCGCTTAGGCAACGGAGCAAGATCGTTCACATGAGCGATAATGTCTTCTGCGACCTGAGTAACGAGTTCAGCGTTGAAATGCGGAGTCTTGACCAGATTTGCAATCTTAGTCAATGTCATCTCCAGTTCATCCTCTGCGCAACCGGTGAAGTACGAAGTAATTGTACCACCATGCACGCTCTGGATGTTGGAAGACTGCTTCATCAGAACCTGCTCAAAGAGCGCGGCGATTCCAGGCTTAGGCTCGTTAATGTGTCCTACGTTCACTGTCAAGGCAACATGTACCTGATCACTGTCACACACGTTAGCTACAACGGTAATGCCATTGTTAAGCTTAAAACTCTTTCTTTCCATAGTGAAAAAATTTTTTTGTTAAAAAATAGTGTTAATAATCTCTGAAAGTATTTAGAGGTATACACTGGACGGAAAATTTTGTCAATACATTTTTCAATATTATGTCAATTTTCCGCTAATTTTTTATTCACCGACATAAGTTTTATAATCTGCCAAATCCCAATTTATACCGCTTTTTATAATTTTTGCCGGCACACCGCCAATCAAAACATTTGGAATATCAAAGCGTTTATTAACAAGAGCCATTGCCCCGACCACAGAATTTTCAGCTAAATACGCACCTTTCAGCAACACACAGCGCGCACCGACCCACACATGATCTTCCAAATAAATATCATCCGGCACATTCAGAGGTTTGCCGCTATACTCATTAATCATTGTATGACCATCGCCGCAGCGCAGCAGGCAATCTGCAGCAATAACACAATCGTTGCCGATTGTAATTTTGGTTCCGGCTTTTTCTTTGGCTATAAAAGACGCATTGTTATTAATAAAGCAGTTGCGCCCTATATCAATAGAACAGCCGTCGGCTATATAAAAAAACACACGAAGCATTCTGGTTTTTTTGGACGAGAGAATCGAAAAGAAATTATTATCCCCCACCAATACCAACTGGCAATTGCTAAATTTCAGAGGCATTTCGATTCTGACTTTATTATTATTGCCGTTAATTGTAATTGCCAGTCCGGCAATTCCTTCTGGTCCGACAGTCCGTTCAACGCCATGTTCGACAACAACAACGGAATTGTTTGCCCCCCACATTTTCAAAACACCGTCTTCCTGCATGTCCAATACTCCCATAACTATATTTCGGTATCTGACAGCAAATTTTATCAGTCCGCCTTGCCAAAGTCAAATGAAGATATATATAAAAAAACTCCTGCCCGATAAAGGACAAGAGTTTTTTCTAAAGCGGCTATAATTTTTTTATAGCCAGAATTTCATTAGGAAACAGCGTATACACATTATACACAAATCTGTCTCCGGCTTTTAATCCTGCAGTAAGCTTGCTCTTTTTGACAAATACCAAATTTCCCTCTTCAGTTTCTATAAACCAGGTATCTATCGGATAAAAAGTTACACTGTAACGAATTTTCATCGCAAACATATTTTTTACCGTAGCCTCAATCGGATCGCTGGCAACAAGATAACCTCCCGCTTCCGGTTTATCCCCTTTGTCGGCATCACTTCCATCGCCCAATGAACAACCGTTGATTTCAGCAATCTCATTCGGACAGAAATTGAAAACCGAAAAACGAATGTCATCACCGACCTTAAGATCCTGACTGTATCGGTAGCGCAGCATATAATAGTAATTACCATTACTCAACTGCATGACATACGCCGAAAAAGGATAAGGCAATTCTCTGCGCATCACCACAGAATACAGCTTTTCGATTTTCATCGTTTTAGAACTGCCGCTTACCGCGTTGTCAGGGGTAATCGGAGGGAAAACACCTTCGGGTTCATCACTGCTGCATGATGCAAGCGCAAAAGCAAATACTGCTGTAAAAATTAAAAAGATTTTTTTCATAATTTATAAATAATTGGTTTTGAATTTGTATTATATAATTTT
>CAVIWQ010000101.1:2513-3172 GCA_963646605.1 Bacteroidaceae bacterium | reverse complement strand
CTACACAATCTTCAAGTATTTTAATGCGGCGGAGAATGCCATAATATGCAAAACAATATAATTGGGACTGCATGTTATAACCTGACGCAATTATAGCAATTAAATTTGCAATCTCGGCATATCGGCTTTTATCTAATTGAAATGATTCAAACTCATTTTTTACTTTTTCTATATATTCATCACTATAAAATGACATTATAAATTCCCTAATAACATAAGCATGGCTAATTTATGATATAATATTTTACCTGAAAGTCAAAAAGTATTGGTTAAATTCAGTTCGTAAACTGCGAGATTAGCATCACCAATACAAGCGGCAGGTATAAAAACCTGCCGTTTTTCTTTATTTCAAATAGTTAGCTTAGTTTGAATCTTATTAAATATTTTAATGAAATTGTTTATCGTTTTTTGTAATATAATAAATAGTTACAAAAAGGATAATGAAAATGTTTTATAAAACAGATTATAATTCGCCGATTGGAAACATTACATTAGGAGCGGACGGCAGCAATATCGTTGGTTTGTGGATTGAAGGACAAAAATATTTCGAGGACACAGTTAAAGAAGAAATGTATCAAAAAGACGATTTAACAGTTTTTCAAAAAACAAAAAATTGGTTGGATAAATATTTTCATGGAGAAAAACCTGAAATATCAGCA
>CAVIWQ010000101.1:0-2503 GCA_963646605.1 Bacteroidaceae bacterium | reverse complement strand
GGTGGAGAATTCAGACAGGCAGTTTGGAAGATTCTTTGCGAAATTCCTTATGGTCAAGTTATTACTTATGGAGAAATTGCAAGGAAAATAGCTAAAGATAAAGGACTAAAATATATGTCGGCACAGGCTGTCGGCGGCGCTGTTGGACATAATCCGATTTCGATTATTATTCCCTGCCATCGAGTAGTTGGCACAAACGGAAGTTTAACAGGATACGCCGGCGGACTAGATAAAAAAATTAAGTTGTTAAAATTTGAAGGTGTTGATATGTCAAAATTGTATTATCCCAAAAAAGGAACTGCGTTATAATCTAAAAATTAAGAAAAATGTTTAAATTAAGGGAGAATATTCTATGCAGAATGTTAAGTTGAGTAATGGCGTCGAAATGCCGATTGAAGGTTTTGGCGTTTTTCAGGTTCCAGATTTATCGGAATGTGAAAAAGCTGTGAGCGAAGCTTTTGAAGCAGGTTACAGACTTATTGATACAGCCGCGGCATATTTTAACGAAGAAGCAGTCGGAAGGGCAATAGCAAAAAGCGGGATTAAACGTGAAGAATTATTTATTACGACTAAGCTTTGGGTGCAGGATGCCGGATATGAAAAGGCAAAGCAAGCTTTTCAGACATCACTTGATAAGTTAGGTTTGGATTATTTGGATTTATATTTAATTCATCAACCTTTTGGTGATTATTACGGCTCATGGCGCGCTATGGAAGAACTTTATCAACAGGGAAAAATAAGAGCAATCGGTGTAAGTAATTTTTATCCAGACAGATTGGCTGATTTGTGTCTGAACGCAAAAGTAAAACCGATGGTTAATCAAATTGAAATTCATCCTTTCTTTCAGCAAACAGCAGCTATTAATGTGATGAAGGAATTTGGGGTTCAAGCAGAAGCTTGGGGACCTTTTGCTGAAGGAAAATTCGGAATATTCCAAAATGAAATTTTAACTGAAATTGCTCAAAAATACGGTAAAACTTCCGCTCAGGTTATTTTGAGATGGAATGTGCAAAGAGGCGTTGTGGTTATTCCGAAATCGGTAAAAAAAGAACGTATGGAACAAAATTTTGATATTTGGAATTTTGAACTTTCTGAAGATGATATGCAGAAAATAGCTGCGTTAGATAAAGGACAAAGCAATATTATCAATCACTTTACAGCAGAAACAGCAAAATTTTTAAATGGCTATAAAATTCACGATTAAAATATATTTTGCTGCGTAAATAAAAAATCCATTCATTTATTTGAGTGTTTTTTTATTTATCTGATTTGGATACAATAAAGATTTTGGCGAAATATTGACAAATTAAGCCCCAAAGTATATACATACAAATAAATATGATTATTAATAAATACTATTATGAAAAAAGAAAAAGCTTTAAATGAAATTGTTAAGATTATGCAAAATAATAATCTTACACTTGATGACGTAGCAGATTTTTTATGTAAGCAAAAAGGTTTGCTTTCAGAGTTTGATTTGCTTTGTTTGGTTAACAATAACTATACAAGGCTTCCGTTTGCCGAGGGAATTAACAAAAATCCGCAAGGTTTGTATCCTATTAAAAATGATAACCGCTATTTGGAACTTACAGAAACGGAAATGACACAGCGTAAGTTTGCCAATGAGAGATTTGTACTTCCGGAAGAATTTTGCGAGCAGATATATCCTCTGCAGGCTGAGATAAATACAGCCTTAAAACTGCTGAACAAACCATTGTTGCAAGGTTGCTATTTTGCCAAAGGTAAAGAAATGCCTGAACAAAATTGGATTGTTGGTTTTGATGATAATTCTACCGGTCAATTAGCCAGTGATTATTACGATACCGATGAAATGGCAAAAATTCGCTACTTCGGTGAGTCAAATTTTTGATTGTTATATAAAAAAAGCGATTGCTGTTGAGTAATCGCTTTTTTTATAATCTATGCTTAATTTTATTATTTTTTATCGGCCTTTTTCCATACATTTATAACTTCACCGATATACGCAACATGCGGTGTTAAATGTGTGCGTTCATAGAATGCTTTTGCTTTGTCATCCAACAATTCTTTTTTGAAATTTTCTTTATATATAATTTTACATTCGATTGCCAGATTTCCTTCTTTAAATATAGGATTTCCATTTTCCGTAAATTCTGGAGTTAAGCCTGCTGCGCTTAATTTATCCCCATCTCTCCCCGAATGGGTTCCGATATATGTTAAAGCATCTTTTTTGTCTTTTGGAAAACCTATAATCGTAAAATATTCATTTGTTTCAAGCAATTCATTTGTGTATCTTTCCGGCGCCACATAAACGGTTACAACCTGTCTTCCCCACAAGGTTCCGAATTGTCCCCATCCTATTGTCATTGCGTTCATTTTTTGTGAATTTCCTACAGCTAAAGCAGCCCAGTCTTCACCAAATAATGTCGCCGGATTTTTAACATCCTGAAGAGATATTTTTTGCCAGTCATTTTCTGTTTTATTTGATTCGGCAGCATGCAGCGTCGAGCAGAATAATATAGAC
>CAVIWQ010000100.1:0-3224 GCA_963646605.1 Bacteroidaceae bacterium | reverse complement strand
TTTCTTTTTAAACACGCTTCTCTCCTGTGGCGTGTTTTTTTGTATTATAAGAATTTCAATGCGTCGGAAGATAATAGAAAAAGCTTGTTAAGAAACACGAAATCCTAACAAGCTAAAGTGAATCGTAAGTCTCTACGTATTTCATAATTGACCCACATTTACAACGTAGAACATCTCTATTATAAGAATCCATAATCATTGTGCGATAGTGATGTTTTGATAATTTGCGTTTTAATTGTTCTTTTCTTTCTTTTTCATCTTTTGATAGTTTTTTAGGATTTCCTAGTAATTCATGTATTTTATATAAAGTTTCCTGTTTCTTTTGATTGTAAAAACCATAATATCTAACCATACGAAAATTAGTATCTGGAATATGAATAATCATCTTTTTAAGCAAATCAATACCTTTTTCATGAACAGTAATGCGTTCTTTTGTTTTATGATCATCATAATACCAAGTAATATCATCAGTTTCTTCATCATAAGAAATTAATCTAGATTCTGCCATAGGAGGACGAGAAGCATATCGCATCATATAGTTAACACAACCAGCTACATTTTTTGAGTATTTAGAAGATTTATCTTCTGGATTAGATTTAGCGTAAACGTAGAAACCATTATTATAGTCATTATAGGAAGAGTTCATATATTTTTTAAATTCATCCTTAAACAAGTCAAGTAATAAGCGATTAATCTCGTATTGCCAAGTTCTGCGTAAGCTTTTGAAATTGAAGTATTTAATTCGTTTATAACATTTCTTTGAGGCGTTATAGGATAATTCAGGAACTAAACAATGTATATGAGGATTCCAATTAAGTGCACGATCAAAAGTATGAATTGTGGCAATCATACCATAATCATTAATTTGTTTGTAATTGCGCATGAAATAAATATTATCTTTTGCGTTATTGTATATTCCTTTTTTGATAAGTTTTCTTTTGATTTTACGATATAAGCTTTGATTAAAGATCTTAAGCATGGTATTTCTAGCAGCTATAAAAAGGAAGTTAAGAGCAGTACGTTCTTTACGGAAAAATATTCTATAGGATTCAGGAATAGTAAAAACAATATGACGATGAGGAACATCTAGATACATATGTTTTGCTTTAGTAGTTAAAATTTTTTGGTTTTTAATGCCACAAGATGTACAAAAGCGAGAATGACGATGATGATAAACAAAATTGAAGTTATCACAATCAGGACATTCAAAGTAATCATAACCAAGATAAATGGTATTACATATTAAAGTCTTTTGAACATTATCAAGAACACAAGGTCTAGCATTACCATTTTTATCCCATTCTTCAATAGTATCGTAATGATTCCAAAGAAGATGCTTAATTTTAGGCTTAGAAGGGTCCTAGGGTTTATGATCACAGTCGTAAGCACCAAAGTATGGATATTCTGTATGTAAACCAAAATCTATCATGGCTAAATTATAAAATGAGCAGAAAACTTTGTCTCTGCTCAATGAATCGTTAATAGTCACGTTAGTGACTTTTTTTAGTATGTTTCAATGCGAAATAGTTGCAAATAGCAGTGTGAACCATGATGTAAAGCAAAATGTACGCGTTAATTGGTAGAGGCAACCGCATATTTTCAATACAATTACGGCGTAATCAAGAAAAGGAGCATTGAAAAATGGATATGATTTCGCTACACGATATTCAAAAGAGCTATGGTTCGCATCAGGTTCTCAGGAATGTCGATCTGACCGTCCGACAAGGAGAGATTTACGGACTGATTGGAAAAAACGGCGCGGGCAAGACCACGATTTTCAAGATCATTCTCGGTCTGACTGATTTTGAAAACGGTCGCCTTTCCATCGCTGGGAAATGCGCAAAAGCCGACTTGGGGAACGGCCGGAAGAAGATAGGCTTATTCATCGGAAAGAACTTTTTCGACTATCTGACCGCCAAGGAAAATCTGGAATACTACCGTCAGATGAAAGGCATTCAGGACAGAAACGAAACAGAGCGCGTTTTAAGACTGGTGGGGCTGGACGAAACAAGCGCAAAGTTCGGTTCGTTTTCTATGGGCATGAAGCAGCGGCTTGGTATCGCCAACGCCATGCTGGGCAATCCGGAAATCCTGATTTTAGATGAGCCAGTCAACGGTCTTGATCCACAGGGCATCGCGGACATCCGCAATCTGATCACAGCGATGAATCAGAATTATGGAACAACGGTCATCGTTTCCTCCCATATTCTAGGAGAACTGGAACACACGGCAACACGCTTTGGCATCATCGATCAGGGGCGCGTGTTGCGGGAGATCACCCATGAGGATCTGAAAGTTCCCAACGATAAAATTCAGCTTCGTGTGTCGGACTGTGCTAAGGCAAAGCGCATCCTTGTGGAAAACGGCATTTCGGTTTTGCAGGAATCCTCCGAATACAAATCGCTGGAGGACTACTATTTTGAATTGGTGGGAGGTAATAACCATGAATAACTACATCGGTGCCGATTTGCGGCGCATTTTCCGAAAGCAGAGTTTCCTGTGGGTGTTCATAGCTTTTGCCGGATGCTTTGCAATCCTCGTGTTCATCTATTTTAATCCGAGCTTTACTGCTGAGACGTATGTTTCCAAAATGACCAGTTTTATGAGTTTTTTTCCGATGATGGTTGGTTTGCTGACCTTCCTTTCAGTCTACGCGGACGATTTCAAATGCCGTTCCATGCAGATCGCTATCGGCTACGGAATTCCAAGGGGACGCATCATCTTTGCAAAACTGCTGGAAAGCGCCGTTTTGCTGTTAGCAACTGCGGCGGGTATGGCGGTTTTACTTACAGCCACACCGCTGCTGCTTCATCTTGCACCGACCTCTGAACAGATGGCTTCTCTTGTGCTGACGGCGGGGGCAGAGCTTTTGCGGGCGCTAGGGTATGGAGCCATCTCCGCTGTTGCGGTGTTCCTAACACAGAATGCAACGGGCGGCACAATCATCTATGTACTGCTCTCGTCCAAAACCGTCTACATCATCACGACCATGCTTTTGGGGCAAGACTTCTTGCGCAATACACTTGGAGATCTGACGAAGTATCTCTATACCGCAATGCTTTACACCTGCAAAGCGGATCTGGTGCAGGGCGGACAGTCGAACATCTTCCTGATATTTGCTCTGCTGATTTATGTTGTGCTGCCAACGGTGATTTCCGTTGTCGGCTTTCGCAAAAAAGAACTTGAATTTTAATGGAGGAATTTTACATGAAAAAGAAAATCAT
>CAVIWQ010000099.1:0-3268 GCA_963646605.1 Bacteroidaceae bacterium | reverse complement strand
ACCCAAGACAGGTTAACATTCTGTCCTCATGCGTTCAGAGGGCTGTTCCCTTTTTCTTTTGCGTTTGTGTTGTATCCGTATTCCAATTCCGCACGTAAAGCACCTTTAATCGCGGGTATTTATTTCCGAAGATTGATGATTATCCGAAAACCTGCCACATTGTCGGAAATAATGTTGTCAATGATTGTGTTTTGGAATAACGTGCCCCTGGAACACAGCTCTATTATAGGCATCGTTATGTAGATCAATAAAGGTAGCTTGGCCGGCAACATAGTAATCTACATCACCCGTTGAAACGTGTGCCGATAATAACGTGAGTAGGCCAATCCTGTTAATGCTATGTATTTATTCATGTGATTTAATCTCATTTTTTCTGTGTCTTATCAACTTTTACAGAACAAGATTTAAAACTGAAAAAGTCAATTTAATTTTGTATTCAAAACCATCGTGCTGCAAACTTCTTCGTAATGCAGTTTTTTATAGAAAGCTTTTGCACCGGAATTGAAACTGTAAACTTCCAATTCAATTTGGCGGATGTCATTGCAATGTACTTTTTGCACAACGGCTTTGTGCAACTTTCGGCCTATTTCGGTAAGTTCTCCCCGGTTTTTGAATAATACCCGACGTTTGCTCGGATGAATTACGTTTTTTTTGATTCCAGAAAAGATTTTAAAATAAGGGCGTGGTTGTGCAGCGTGTCTTTGGAGGCATAAACTAAAGTGATGTCCTGTTTGTTTTTTAATTCTTTTTTTAATGTGTCGACTGCCGGATTGTTATCTAACTCTTTTTTATAAGCCTCTTTGAATTTGTCCCAATTAAGCAGGCCGCCGTGAAAAGCTTCTCTTAAGGCGGATGAGGGTGCTATATCCTTTGCCCACTCACTGATGTCTGCCGCTTCTTTTGTTAAACCTCTCGGCCAAAGTCGATCCACTAAAACACGGTAACCGTCTGTTGAAGCCGACGGGTCATATACACGCTTGGTTTTAATCATGATCTATCCCTCCCGATAGGGATATGGGGTGCTTTTTCCCTTTTTGAAAGAGGCGATTATTTTTCCGAATGGTCTATATACCAAAAAAGTGTTTGCTGTAATCCCTGTATCAGCTCCTCTTGCGGTTTCCAATGAAGCTCTTTACGCAACCGGTTGTTGCTGTCTGTAACGTATTTGAAATCATGTCCGGGTTTATCCGGCATAAAAACAATCAAGTCCTTTCGGAGTTGTTTTCGTTCAAGGGGATAACTGACATCCAGCAGCCCGCATATGATTTCGGTCATTCTGATATTTGTTATTTCTTCGGATCCGTTGATTATGTATTCTTCTCCGGCTTCCCCTGTGTGAAAGATGGTGTCTATCGCTTTGCAATGATCTAAAACATGAAGCCAACTGCGCTTGTTTTTCCCGTTTCCGTAAATCGGAATCATTTGTGCGTAAAAACATCGCTGTATTAACATCGGAATAAATTCCTGTTTGCTTTGTCCTGGTCCATAGTTGTTGGCGCAGTGTGAAATTGTGATATTCATACCGAATGTTTTAAAATAAGCCAGCGCCATCAAATCTCCACTCGCTTTTCCGGCCGTTTCGGGAAGCGTCGGTGCGTAACAAGTCGCGTGCAGGTCGTCTGCGGAATTAAATACTTTGGCTGTGGATGCTTGATGAAACCGACAAATCCTATATCCCTTTTTGAATTGATCCGGTCCGTCCATCCAATGTTGACGCGCCGCCTCTAATAACGTCAGAGTGCTTTTGAATATTGTTTCAATGTGTTGGACTGAAACTTTCCCATCTGTTTTCGGAACAGCTTCGGATGTCAGATTGATAACGCCGCGTATGTCATACTCTTTAAAGATTTTTTGGATAAAACCTTCTTCGCAGGCCGTGCCCGGAATAAAAATATAATTATCGATTTTTTGATCGGCGCATTTTCTTTGAACGTTTTTTGCATATTCTGGAGGGCTGATGTGAACAACACAGTAAAAAGGGTATTTTTTACAAAAGTAGGGAATAAACCAAACACCGACAAAACCGTATCCGCCGGTTACCAGAATGTGTTTTACGCGCGCCGTTTCTTTGTATGACATAGTTTAAAAAAAGAGCCGATGCCGCAAGCCGGCTCTCGCATTTTTATTCCATACAGTTTTCAACGTCGCCCGGCTGACATAACCCCGAATCGTTTTCCGTGTCTGATGAGGTCTGTTTCGTAACGGAAGCGATTGTTGGCGACTTCCTCGTAAAACGCTGGACCGCATTGATCAACTTGATTTCGGTTGCTGCCGTCCATCCGATTAAAGTGGTTTCACCCAAAACGATAATCGGTGTTCCCAGAGTGTTTTTATTTAATTGTTGTTTGTCCACCAAAGCCAGTAATTTGTTCATATTGGCTTTGTTCGCGATATCCAGGATTTTAATTTTTAAATTCGGATATTTCGGACGAATTTGATTGTCAATAAAAGCCATCGCCTCATGGCAATGCGGACACTGCTCTTGGGAAAAAACAACCAGTCGATCCGTCGGAATCGTATGATTCGGGCGGGCGATGTAAATAAAGATACCGGCAAGTATGACAATAAGAATAAAAATAATATTTTTCATGATAGGTTACTCAATACAACAATTAACGGCTTTTTTGATAAAGGCTTTCATTTTTGCAAAACCGTTTTCCGGTTCGATCGGTGCTTCATCCTTTTGATTGGATGTTGGTAAATCCATTTTTGATATTTTTTCGGATACTTTTTTAACATCATCGGTTGATGCTTCAATCCATTTAACGTCTTTTGTGTCAATCAAGTTCATGTTTAATCCCCAAAACAGACAGTATAAATCATAAGCTTGATTAAACAATTTATACGCCTCTTCGGGATTGTTCATACTTTGTTGTTTGGTTCCGACCTCCATCAAACGCATGCTGGTTGCCAAAAGATGTTTTGAAATACACCAAACTTCCCCTTCATAGGCCGGGATAATTTTTTGCATCAGGTTTTTACGCATCTCCCGAATGTTTTGAATCATGTCAAAAAAACTTGTTTTTCCTGTTTTTGCTCCGGAAAACATTAAATGCTCCTCAATCGAAATCAAGTTCATGATTGCAATCGTTAAATCCTGATCTGATGACAGGTCTTTCGGGTTTAATTTCTTGGACGCATCTATTTTTTCAACGAATTCTTTAACATTTTGTGCTTTTACCATATTTTTCTCCTTTGTCTGCTGGTCATTTGTTCTTATACGACATATAGTATTATCAATATATATTAAAATTGTCAAGTATAAAAA
>CAVIWQ010000098.1:2952-3424 GCA_963646605.1 Bacteroidaceae bacterium | reverse complement strand
CCCCTGAAATTTACTTTTTCCACCGACATCATTTTTCAAATCAATATTATCATCCGAAGCAAAAAACTTTACCATCGGCTTAATTTTGGATACACTGTCATCAGCTTGAAAATAACTGTCAATATCTGCCAAAACACGGCTGTAAATTTCATCGTTTAATATAGAAGCTGCAGCAACGGCAGCATACGAAGAAACCTTAACCTGCGGATTTAGGCTTGCTCTCTCAAACATAAACTGTCCAGTTTCTGGATGATATATTACATTATAATTATAAACCGGTCCGCCGGCTATATTGACATTATTTTCAACTTTATCGGCAAAAGCAGAATCTGCAAAATCTACCACTGTACGCTCATCTCCATCCGCAATCACATTGATATTGTGTATTTTCATAGAAATATTGCCTCCGATATAATAATCTGCTGAAAATTTACCCATAACCGCACCGGTTAAATCCGCATCAACATTGTTT
>CAVIWQ010000098.1:0-2942 GCA_963646605.1 Bacteroidaceae bacterium | reverse complement strand
CCGTTATTTAATTGCAGTTCTCTGAAATTATGAGTATAGCCGGCAAAATCATTAAAAATCAGCTTTCCATTATTTATAATCAAAGAATTGTTACGGTTTCCGATATTGGAAATATTTTCAAAATAAACATCCGCATTTTCTGAAATTGTTTTATTTATATCGCCAACATAAATATCTCCGTTATTTATATTTGCATAAAAATTTATACTGCTTCCGTTCTCTCCCTGCAAATTAAAATCATAACCTTCAACTCCATCAATATCGTCATAAAAAGTTATATTTCCGTGATTGCGGACAAACAGATTGACTTTAGAAAAGCTTTCGTTAACAAAAATCGCACTACTGGCACCTGCCGCTGTGTTGCCTTGAAAAACAGAATTATACCCGTCCGCAATAATATTTATAACCCCGCGGTGATAAATAGCTCCTCCTGCAATTTCGGCACTGTTATTGATAAAGCTGCTGTTTATTATTGTTGAAGTCAGCGGAAAAGAAGCATTTGCCAAACTGCTGTTATAAATTGCTCCGCCGTATTTTGCCGAATTTAAGGCAAATTCTCCGCTTACGGAAAAATCTTTAGCACTGCTGTTGCGGATAGCACCGCCATATTCGCCGGCTGTGTTTCCGATAAAACGGCCTATAATATGTCCAACCGTGCCGCCATTGGAAAAATATAATGCTCCGCCGCTGCTGGCAGCCGTGTTAGAGATAAAGTCTCCAACAATATCTCCTATGATACGCGTACTCATAATTGCACCGCCGTTACCTCCTGAGCTGTTTGCAATAAAACTTGCATAAAAATTTCCCAAACCGCCCTGATTGTAAATTGCTCCGCCATCTCTGATTGCTTTGTTATCTATAAACAACCCATGGATATCGCCTATTTGATTAACTTGCCGCAAACTGTCAACATTATTATAAATTGCACCTCCAGAAGCTTTTGAAGTATTACCAACAAAGTTTCCTTTAATATCACCGATGACAGCTGTGCAATTTCCGTTGCTGTCAACCTGTCCGTCATTATAAATTGCTCCGCCTGAAGATGTTGCGGTATTATTGATAAAGTCTCCGGTTAACGAAGTTATTTTCGTAATTTTATTTGACTGTCCACGGTTAAGAATTGCCGCTCCAAGATAAGAATTATTTTTGATAAAATCCGCAATTACAGTTCCAATTTGAAAACCATTATTATAAATCGCTCCATATTCAATACCATAAAAATTCGTATTAAGGTCGACCATAGTTCTATTGGGAATAAAACGATTGTTGCTGCTGCAGCTGTTATCCGGACAATCTTTTATCTGATACTCATAATTATAATATTTTTTTTGCCATTGCCCGTTAACTTCTTCATAAATTGCTAAATCATAACTATTTTCATCTGTTACAGAAAATGAAATATTATATGCGCCGGCTGCATTTGTCGGCTGGTAAGATTTTAAATCAGCATGCGTCGGAAACGTTGCAACAATCATCATAATTAAAATAAAAACAAAACACTGCACAATTTTTTTATATTTCAGCGGCAATATTTTTCTCCATAAAACTTACAAATTCATTCTTTAAGTATTATTCAAAATAGAAAAAAACAGCCCCTGTCTGCCGCTTTTAAAACATATTCTTATAAAAAATATTTAGCAAAAAAAATTTCAACCTTTTTTCCGGCATTGTTTAAAATAAAAAAGGCTGTGTTCTTTTTTTCAGAACACAACCTTTTTTATTACAATCTTGACTGATACTCGCGAATAGCTTCCTGTAATTGCGGAATATATTCTTTAAGTTTAGGAATATTATAAAAATTGCAGCAATCTATGGCTTTTTCCATAATTTTTACAGTTTCATATTCCCTTTCATGAACATGGTACAACCTCATGCACAATGCCAACATTGAAATATTTCCGTCCGGAAGCGTTGTTGATTCTATCCATGGATGAACCTTGCATTCATCATGGTTTAGCATTTCAGAATATTCCTGAGATACCATACGCTTACGTTCAAGTTTGCTGTTCAAACACATCTCATGGCAAACTTCTGCCAACAAAACTCTATTTTTGAGCTGAGGATATATTTTCAGAACAGCCTCTTTTCCGTTGGCCAACCAGCTATGTGACAACAACTCTTTTAAATAAAACAGTCTATTGTCAAATCTTGCGTCAAAATTCAGCAACAACTCACTTATCAATTCTAAAGACGGAGCATTCAGCATTGAATAATACTGTATAACAGAGATAACAACACCACAATCTTGAGTGCTTTGCAACAATTTGATAAGCTGTGACTGATTAACCACAATTTTACATTTGGGCTTTTTATCAAGAACCCGAAAGAAATTTATCAAATTACTATATTCGTTATAACGAATACTGTTTGCAACCAGAGTATTAAAAGCCACTTCGGATAAAGCGAATTTTTCAATATAATTATTGAGTCCGTCTTCGCTGAAACTTCTTTGGCTGCTGCTGTAATATCCTGTATAATACTTATCTTGCTCCTTACCTCTTTGAGAAAAGCGCCATTCTACTAAACTCAGCTCGCCTCTCTCGGTTAAAGCATGCGGAAGCTGTTTATACCCGTCACCGGCAACATCCATCTGTTGGATTAAAAGCTCTTCAACTTCAAAATCAAAAGGCTTTTTCTTTTTCAGCTCCAAATAAAGCTTCCACAGATTTCCGTCATCAATGTAGCCCGACATACCATAATATCCGCAAACGCGTCCACCATACAAACGCAGGCAACAGACAGCTTCTTCAACAGAGCCAAAGCGCCATTGATTTTTTAAGATAAGCCCGATAAGCTTGTTTTTCTTTTGTTTGTATTTAACACAGAGCAGAATTAGATTTTCTTTGCTGATTTTACCAAAGCATGATTGTACCAACAATTTTAAATAATTTAATTTTTCCATAAAAATAATTTTAATTAATGATATTTACTAAGGTTAATAA
>CAVIWQ010000097.1:0-3483 GCA_963646605.1 Bacteroidaceae bacterium | reverse complement strand
GATACCGCTTTTTCTAACACAATGTTTGATTCATCTGTTGTCAGTGACATCATTTACAATAAGACAGTTCTTGCTTTTCCTTTATATAGGCAAGAACAAGATTATAGTAGAGATGGAATAATCTTTCCTAGACAAACAATGTCATCTTTAATCTATAAAGGGTATAGTGCTATTGTTCCTATATATAATCTGATTTCAGATTATATTAAGAAAGCCGATAATTGCAGAGCCGATGAAACTCGTTTATTCATCATCGAGAATAACGGCGAAAAAGCAAGAATAGCTGATCCAAGCAAAACTCAAATGAGCTATGTTTGGTTATTTATGACAGCTAACGGCTATCATCCAGCCTTCTCATATGTTGTTGGACCTTCTCGAAAATATGAGAATGCTAAGAATTTCTTCAACATTCCTGTTGAACATAGATTCTTACAAACGGATGACTATGGTGCCTATGACAATCTTCCAAATACTGATAGAATTCCATGTATGGTTCATACAAAGAGAAAATTCTTTGATTCAATGAAAACCTCTAAAAATCAAGATTATGTTTCGTACTCTAAAAAGTTTGTGAATATGATCGCTATGATCCATGCAGCTGATGATTCTATTCGTGAAAAATTCAAGGATAAGATTGATCAAGCAGATTATTATGATCTTATTAAAGAACAAAGATTGATAACTGTTAAACCATTGATGGATAACTTCTATAATGAATTGGAAAATATTCAAGCTAGAGTGTTACCAAAATCAAATTTTAAAACAGCAATCAATTATGCTTTAGGTCATAAGAAATTGGCTTATAACTTCTTCTTGGATGGTAGATTGACACTATCGAACAACAATGCTGAACGTCAAGGTATCAAACCACTGGTTATAGGAAGAAAGAACTGGTTGTTTGCGAATACAGAGAAGGGAGCGACTGTAACAAGCGCTATGTATTCCATAGTTGAAACAGCTATGGCTAATGGATTAAATCCAAGAGCTTATCTTGATTGGCTGTTTAGAAATCTTCCATATAAGGAAAAAAAGGTTTCAACTATGAAGATTTCTTGCCATGGTCTGATAAAATACCAGAAGAAATCAAAATATCGAATAAAAAGTAAATAAAAACATCGTTTTTTGTGACCACATAAATATTGTCTCACAAAGAACGATGTTTTTTTAGACGTCTTATTTTTTACGCTTACGAATACTTCAAAACCGCATACTCGCAAAGCAGACATTTGAAAAAAGCTATTCTGCCCCGCCATCCGTAACGGAGCTGTAAATTTCCACCGCTATACGGTTATCGCTATACAAAATTCTTATCGCGCATTTTCGCATTTCGGCTTTTGTTATTTATACAAGCGTTTCCTCGCTTTTCTTTGCTTGCTGTGTTATGGAGCGAACGACGTAATGCGTTCGTTCTTTTACGATACACGCTGCAATCGTAGGAAATCGCAACGATACGAATTTCATGTTTTTTTGTAAGACTTCACCGTCTATTTGCTCTAAAAGTTCGGTGGATAATCGCAAGAAATTACTATAACTTCCGTTTATCGATGCTATATGTATTGCCGCGGAACTGTCAAGCGGATATGATTTATGATTCGGTTCCATTTTACCGTTTTCCTTATAAAGGCAAATCTTTTTTCTTGAAAATCAAGATTCCAGCGACGTATAGAATCGCGCTTATTCCTAACATAACGAGAAATTCCCAAATAATATTTGCGCTGCTACTCAGTATGTGATTTACATTCAACAACGTATTCCAAGTGAGATATTTACTGAGTTTCAGAATCTTGTTTCCGGAAAAAATTATTGCCATAAGATTAAGCATTACAAACGCCGTAGGTACACCGACGCCGAGTGATAAAGACTTTCCGGCAGAGTCAAACAAACAAGAAGCGAAAAATCCGATGCCTGCTGTGCAAAGAGAAAGCAGAAGTGAGCCGAGATTTAAAAGTAATAGCTCTTTTATTCCGAGGGTTCCGCCGAACAACCAGTTTGCGAGCAAAGCCACAATTACTAAAACAACATGCATTGCAATAACGGTGAGAATACTGAATAATGCTTGCGTAGTGGCAACTTTCGTGCGTTTCAATGGGGCAGCCATAACGTAGGCGAACGATCCGTTATCTATCTGGGCGGAAATCAGTTTATTTGCCGTAGGTCCTGCAAAGAAAACAAACAACAACGGAGCAAACAACGTATAGAATTGCGCAACGATTGAAGAACCTGCACTGCCCATTTCTCTTGCCGAAAAAATCAACAAGAATAAAAGTCCTGCCATTACACCGGTAATGACAAGCCATAATTGCAGACTTATTTTTACATCTCTTTTTATAAGGGCTTTTGAAATCATTTCGTTTCTCCTCCGTTTTCGCTTTCATAAAAATGCATGAAATATTCTTCAAGCGTCATTTTAATCTCGGATACATAAGCAAGTTTATATTTTGACAAAACGGCAACCAACCTGTTTATATCGGAATCGTCGATATGGATTTTCACGCGGTTTTTAGCGTGATTTACCTCTGCATAATCGAAATTTTCCGCTTTTTTGAACTTTTTGCTTTCTCCTGGCTCAGAAAACTTTATTTTATACGTCTTTTGATGGGACTTTTGAATATCCGACATATTAACGGTAGCCACGATTTCTCCGTTTTTGATAATCGCGGTTCTGTCACAGGTTTTTTCTATTTCGGGGAACATGTGGCTGGACATCAGAACGGTTTTGCCTTTTTCCTTTTCTTCACGTACCAGTTCGATGAACGTATGTTGCATTAAAGGATCGAGTCCGCTTGTCGGTTCGTCGAGAATATACACACTCGGATCATGCATAAAAGCGCATACGATGCCGATTTTTTGTTTCATTCCTTTGCTCATTCGTTTCATCGGTTTATCGGCGTTTTTCAAGTCGAATCGTTCAATCAGATCATATGCTCTCGTCAAGTCGGTAAGCCCGCGCAGTTCGGCGTTGAATTTTATGAATTCAAGTCCCGTCATACCTTCCGGAAAATTGATTTCTCCCGGAAGATAACCTATCTTTGCATTGATTTCGTAATAGTCTGTTTCGACGTTTTTGCCGTCGATGAAAATTTCACCACTATCGGGATAAATAAATCCTAATATTTGCCGAATGGTTGTAGTTTTTCCTGCGCCGTTCGGACCTAAGAAACCAAACACTTCACCTTCGTTTATCGCAAAAGAAACATCGAATACGCCTCTGTGGTGTCCGTAATCTTTTGTAAGGTGATCTACTTTGATTTTTTGCATAGATAATCTCCTTTTCATTTTTAGTAAAACTGCTTTCTTTCGTTTTACCCCAAAACTATAACATTTCAATGTTTGAGAAAATCCGCAGAATTGTTTGAGAATTGTCAAACTGATTGTAAGTGTCAATTGGGGTGGTAGCGAATACCGCCCTTTTTTGTTAACCTCATAATGGAGGTTATATTTATGATTAAAGAACTTACAGAGGAACAACAAAAGATTGTCGAT
>CAVIWQ010000096.1:762-3543 GCA_963646605.1 Bacteroidaceae bacterium | reverse complement strand
GTTTAAGTTAATATCGCCTCAAGTTCAACAATATGAGGAAAAAATGGAAAAAACGTTTGCTTTGATAAAACCCGAGGCGGTGTCAGGCGGAAATACGGGGCAGATTATTGCCCGCATTGAAGAAGAAGGTTTTAGTATCAAAGCTCTTAAAATGATAAGTTTGTCACGTCGGCAAGCAGAAAATTTTTATGCGGTTCACCGTGAAAAGGCTTTTTTTGAGGCGATTGTCGCTCATATAAGCAGCAGTCCGGTTGTGGCATTGGTGCTGGAAAAAGAAAATGCTGTGGCTGATTTTCGCCAATTGATGGGGGCAACCAATCCGGCAGCCGCCGAAGAAGGAACTTTACGCCGCATTTACGGACAGTCTGTTGATATGAACGGCATACACGGTTCAGACAGTGTCGAAAATGCTGCTTTTGAAATATCTTATTTTTTCGGCGGAATGGAAATTAACAATTAGTGTGAGGAACAGATGATGTATCGGGGCTTGTTTTTTTTGATGATGTCAATTTTTTTGGCCTTGCCGGCAAAAGCGGCTGAAGACTACGGAACAGTTGTGAGTGTTGACGTTTCGGATGTTAATGCTGCTGTGGCAAAAGAAAAAGCAATGGCGCAAGCCAACCGTGAAGCATTGAACAAGGTTGCCTCTCAATTTGTCTCGTCAGAAGGTTTAGCGGTGTTGAATGCTCTTAATGACGAACAAGTCGCTTATTTTATTAAAGAAGCAACAGTTTTGTCGGAAAAATCTTCTGATGTCCGCTATATGGCAAGTTTGAAAATAACTATTCAGGATAACGTTTTACGTCAATATTTATACGAGAAAGGCGTGGTTGAAGAACTGCCGCGCGGTGCAGTCGATGTGCTGTATGTGTTTCAAAATTTGTCCGATTGGCTGGATGTTGAGAAGAAAATAAACACGCTGCGTAATGTGGAGCAGGTAGAAACCGTGGCAATGACCCGCCGCAAGGTTCAGTTTAAAATTGATTATTCCGGAAGTTTTGACGATTTGCGTCAGGCTTTAAGCAATATGGGAATTAATCTGCGCCAAAACGGCAATTTGTTTATTCTGAGCCGTAAAACCTATACTGCAACTTCTCAGGGAGAATAAAAATGCCTCGCCGTTCAGCTGTGAAAATGGAAGAAAATGTTTCTATACCTGTTTTTCGCCAGAATTGGATTTTTTGGTTGGCGCTGTTTGCGCTATTTTGCGCTTTTGTCTATGTTTTGCGTTCGGTGCTGCTGCCGTTTGTCGCCGGAATTATTATCGGGTATCTGTTAGATCCTTTGGCGGTTAAATTTGAAAAAATAGGTCTAAACCGTACATTGGCGACAATTTTGGTTATGCTTTTGGTGGTGGTGATAGCTGTTCCGGCTTTGTTGCTTTTGGTAAATATGGTAGACAGCCAGATAAGCGCTTTTATCAATGCGGTTCCGGGGTATGTTTCGTCGTTGCTGAAAAAGTTTGAACCGTTGTTGGTGCGTTTGCAAGATGATTTTCCAAATTTGGATGCTGAAAAAATAAAAACTTGTCTCCGCGCCAATATGTCCAATAATCTAAAATTGTTGGGAACTGTGGTTAAAGGCGTTGTTTCCGGCGGAATGGCCATTGTCAATTTGATTTCTCTGCTGTTGATTACACCGGTTGTGGCTTTTTATATGCTGCGCGATTGGGGAAGTTTTGTTGCCAAAATAAAAAGCTTGCTGCCGAGAAAATCAAAAAAATCTATTGTGCAGCAAGCGCGTGAAATCGACAGAACTTTGGCTGGTTTTATCCGCGGTCAGGTGAGTGTGTGCATTATTTTGGGCAGCTTCTATGCGATAGGTTTGCATTTGGCCGGTCTTGATTTGGGATTAATGGTAGGTTTTTTGGCGGGATTGATTTCGTTTATTCCGTATGTGGGCACAATTTCAGGTTTTGTAATGAGTGTGGGACTGGCAATTGCTCAGTTTAACACATGGGAGCCATTTGTTGCAGTTATTGCCGTCTTTTTGGTCGGACAGTTTTTGGAAGGCAATTTTTTAACACCCAAACTGGTGGGCGACAGTGTGGGGCTGCATCCGGTATGGATTATGTTTGCTTTGCTGGCCGGCGGTGTTTTATTGGGCTTTTTAGGCTTGATGATTGCGGTTCCGGTTGCGGCGATTATTGGTGTTATTTTGCGCCATGCAATTGCAAATTATAAAAAAAGCAATTTATATTTGGAAGAATAGCAAATGTCGCCTGTGAGGCGACCACAGATATTTTTTATTTGTTAATATCTCTATAAGTTTTTATTTATGAGAGGAGTTACAAATGAAAAAATCTGTTTTGTGGGCAGTTTTGCTGTCATTTTGCGCAACGCCGGTGTTGGCTGATTATACGTATTACAATCAAGATAATATGCAGCCGCGCCAATACCATGCTTATAACGGCAATGGCGGTTATTCCGATAATTTTATACGGGTGCGTCCGATGCTGGGTGTGGACTATGCTTTTTCAAAAGTCGATTTGTCGGACGAGGCTTCAGAATTTTTTAATGATAAATTTAATTCGCTGAATATTACCGCCGGTGTTAAAATCGGACAATATGTCGGATTGGAGGCTTTTTTTCAAAAATCGGGAGATTCAACGAAGACAATTTATGATATTTATGAAACAACGTTAAATTTTTATGCTTATGGAGCTGATTTGGCTTTTTATATTCCTTTGGTTTCGCAGTATGAACAAAAAAACAGTTATAATTTTCATTATTATACCCCTGTTAATTTGTTGGCGGCAATCGGTGTCGGACAATATAAGGC
>CAVIWQ010000096.1:0-752 GCA_963646605.1 Bacteroidaceae bacterium | reverse complement strand
AAAATATCCAAAACAGCTCCTCGTTTCGGCGTCGGATTGCAGTTTAATTTAAATGATACGCTTGCTTTACGGACAATGGGGCGCTATGTTTTGTTTGATGATGAAGATATGAATAATTTAGTGGAATTTACAGTTGGTTTGCGTGCTTATTTTTAAGCTGAATCCAGATATTGCAGGGGACAATTAATGTTTGATGAAAAGTCTTTTTATGATGGTTTGAATATTTTTTTAGACAGAGCTTATACGCCGATAACTGTTTTTTATCAAATGGATTACAGCGGTCTGGAAAGAGAATTGGAAAAGCTTGGATATCCTTTTTCTTCCAAACTTTTTCAACTGATAAAAGAAAAAGGCATATCAGAAGTGGATTGTTATAAAAAAGCCAATTTAGACCGTCGTTTGTTTTCGAAAATCAGGAGCAATGTAAAATATCGTCCCAGTAAAGAAACGGTTTTTTGCCTTATTCTTGCACTTGAACTCAAACCAGATGAAGCGAAAGAACTTTTGGAAACGGCAGGATATTGTTTTTCTTCAAGCATTAAACGCGATTTGGCAATATTTTATATGATTTATCATGATTTTTATGACATTAATCGCGTTAATGAAATATTGTTCAAACTCGGTGAAGAACCGTTGGGGCTAAAATAGTTTTTTTCTTCTCAAGTCGGTTGCGGTGCAAAATCCACAACCGATTTTTTATAGAAAAATAAAAAGCGGAAAGTTATTTTCCGCTTTTTAAAAGTTTTTTATTT
>CAVIWQ010000095.1:3177-3707 GCA_963646605.1 Bacteroidaceae bacterium | reverse complement strand
AATAAATGTTGAATAATAAATATTATCAAAAGTTATGTATATACAAAAAAACGACAGCTTTTCAGCTGCCGTTTTTTTGTATATTTTATCTTATCAGTCTTCCTGAATTTCGGTTTCGGGTTCTCTGATTTCATCAGATAAATTATCATCAGAATCAGCAACACTCTCTCCTAAAAATTCAGAACCTGTTTCATTTTCCAGCTCTTCTTCATCTTCAGAATCAGCGTCAAGCCAGGTTACCGACATAACTTTTTCATTTTCGGCAGTTCTGAACAAGATAACGCCTTGCGTCTTTCGACCAGCAACACGAATATCTTCAACCGGCATACGTATTAATTTGCCTCCGTCTGTCACCATCATAATCTGGTTGTTATCATCAATCGGGAATGAGCTTACAACTTCTTTGTTGCGGGCTGACATTTCCATATTGGCAATACCTGATCCACCACGTCCGGTAACACGATATTCATAAGAAGATGAGCGTTTTCCATAACCAGTGCAGGTAACTGTTAAAATAAACTGTTCATTAG
>CAVIWQ010000095.1:0-3167 GCA_963646605.1 Bacteroidaceae bacterium | reverse complement strand
TCATTAGCTTTCATCTGCTCAAATTCTGCCGGAGACAAAATATTTAACAAACCTGTATCCACAGCCTTAATTTCAACATCATTGCCGTTTTCGTTTTCCATACGTTTGATGGCTGAAACAACTTTGGCATATTCATCACGCTGTTCAGAAGTTGCATCACTATGGTTCAAAATCGACATTGAAATAACTTCATCATTATCGGCAAGCTTAATACCGCGAACGCCCACAGAATTGCGTCCGACAAAAACGCGCACTTCCGTAACCGGAAATCTGATGCATTTACCATAACGGGTAGCCAACATAATATCATCATTTTCGGTACAAATGCGAACATTGATAAGTTTGTCGTCATCATCAAGTTTCATAGCAATTTTACCATTTGACTGAACATTGACAAAGTCCATCAAGCTATTGCGGCGAACCATACCGCTCTTAGTAGCGAAAATAATCGACAAATCTTTGCAATCTGCTTCATTCTCAGGCAGACGCATAACCGTAGTAATATTTTCGCCTTCGTCTAACGGCAGCAAGTTTACAAACGGTTTGCCTTTTGATGTTGGCGAGCCGAGAGGCAATTTGTAAACTTTTAGTTTATAAACCAGCCCTTTTGAAGAGAAGAACAGCACCGGAGAATGAGTAGAAGCAACAAACAGGCGGGAAACAAAATCCTCATCTTTTGTAGCCATTCCCGATTTTCCTTTACCGCCGCGTTTTTGAGCACGATAAGCATTCAGCGGAACTCTTTTAATATATCCGGCTTCCGTAACCGTTACGACCATTTCTTCTCTTTGAATTAAAGATTCAACATCCTGATCAAACTCAATATCTTCAATTTTAGTGCGGCGCGGCGTTGCATATTCATCTTTAATGGCAACCAATTCATCACGCATAATGCCGTAAAGTTTTTCACGGCTTGCCAAAATTGAAAGACATTCTTTAATTTCATCACCTAAATTAATCAATTCCTGATGAATTTTATCACGTTCCAAACCAGTCAAGCGCTGCAATTTCAAATCCAATATTGCTTTAGCCTGCGCCTCTGACAAATGATAATGTCCGTTTTCTACTTTTCTATCCGGCTCATCAATCAAAATAACCAAAGGCTCTACATCTCCTGCCGGCCAAGCTTTTGACAACAAAGCGTCTTTTGCTTCCTGCGGAGACGGAGCTGTGCGTATCAGTTCAATAACCGGATCGATATTTTCAACAGCTATGGCCAAACCAACCAATGTATGAGCGCGGTCGCGAGCCTTATTCAATTCATAAATTGTACGGCGGCGGATAACTTCTTCACGAAATTCGATAAAAGCGGCAATGATTTCTTTTAGGTTCATCATCATCGGGCGGCCGGCATTAATAGCCAGCATATTCATACCGAAACTGGTTTGCAGCGGAGTAAATTTGTAAAGTTGATTCAAAATAACATCAGCTTGGAAGTCACGTTTGATTTCAATAACCACGCGGACACCCTGACGGTCAGATTCATCGCGAATATCTGAAATTCCTTCAAGTTTTTTATCTTTGACAAGCTCAGCAATTCTTTGTACTAAAGCGGCTTTGTTTACCTGATATGGAATTTCATGGACAATGATAGCTTCTTTGTCTTTGCGGATTTCCTCAATTGTGCATTTTGCACGCATCATCACCGAACCACGTCCGGTATAATAAGCTGACTTTGCTCCGCTTTGTCCCAAGATCAGACCGCCGGTCGGAAAATCAGGCCCCGGAACATAATTAATCAATTCATCGATTGTGATATCAGGATTGTCGATATAAGCACAGCACGCGGAAATGATTTCACCTAAATTGTGCGGCGGAATATTGGTCGCCATACCAACGGCAATACCATTTGTACCGTTTACCAACAAGTTTGGATAACGTGCCGGCAAAACAGTCGGCTCTTGCAGGCTCTCATCGTAGTTAGGCATAAAATCGACTGTATCTTCGTCAATATCTTCAATAAGCGCATGAGCTACTTTTGCCAAACGAGCTTCTGTATAACGCATAGCGGCGGCGCCATCACCGTCCATCGAACCAAAGTTTCCCTGCCCGTCAACCATAGGAACGCGCATTGAAAAAGGCTGTGCCATACGTACCATCGCTTCATAAACCGAGCTGTCACCGTGCGGGTGATATTTACCCAAAACATCACCGACGATACGAGCCGATTTACGAAACGGACGGTTATAATCGTAACCATTTTCATACATCGAATAAATAATACGGCGGTGAACCGGTTTCAAACCATCTCTGACATCCGGCAGCGCACGCGATACAATCACGCTCATTGCATAGTCAAGATATGAGCGGCGCATTTCTTCCGAAATATCAACCGGAGTAATATCTTGAGCCGGTTTATCTACGGCGTTTGCAATCATATTTTCATCATTGATTTCTTCAGTCATTTTTTTACCTTGTCTGATTACTTTTAAACTGGAAACATCATAGCAAAAACATAGTTTTTGACCAGTAATTTAATAAACTTATACCCATATAAAATTATGAGAATCGCTTGTAGAAGCAAAAAAAGCGACTTAAAATCGATATTTAAAAAAAGAGTATTTTAAAAGTTAACAACCACACTGTCTAAAACGCTTAAAAAAGCGTTTTCAACATCAAGTGATAAAGTAATTTGCATTTTATTATTCGTCTTCCCGATAGTTTTTAAGACTTATAATTTCTCCATCTTTATAAACAGCTTCTTCCAACAAGCGCCCTGTTTCATCATATTCTCTGTTCACGCCGTCGCGTTCATCGTTTTTGAAAGCTCCCTCTTGGTGCAATTGCCCGTTTTTATAATACATTTTAAAAACACCGTTTACTTTTCCGTCTTTTACAAAAACTTCCGCTTCCAACTGACCATTATCATAATAAGATCTTGCTTTTCCAGACTGAACGCCGTCCTCGTAATTATTTTCTTCTTTTAATCTGCCGTTTTCATAGTAAAGCTTCATTTCACCATCTAATTTGCCATTTTTATAATGAGCCTGCTCCGAAATATATCCGTCTTTATATCTTGCTATTGCTGTACCCGAAAAAGGTTTCAGCTTATCATCAAAACAAAAAAATATGTCATTTTCATTACGGCAGAACAAACTGCTCTCTTCAACCACTGTTTCTTGAGTGAATGGAAATTTGACAAGCACACCTACTGCAAGTGCTGTTCC
>CAVIWQ010000094.1:0-3736 GCA_963646605.1 Bacteroidaceae bacterium | reverse complement strand
AACAAAACATGCCTTATCATCAAATCGGAGCTATCAAAGACAACGGCTATAAACTCAACGACCTCGAGTTCATAATCGAAACCGATGAAAACAAACGCGAACGTGTTTATCTGCGCAAGCTCCTGACACATTCAATCAGCGTCGAGTTTAACGGTAAAAGCTATGACCTCACGGCAAAAGTCGAATTGCGACGTTTTGCCGGTTTCCATCCCTGCATTGTCGAATCTGTCGTTACGGATGAAGGAAAAGAAATCATTGATATCAATATGAACGACGTCGTTCCGTCAATCAGTTTCAAATCATGGATATCCGTGCAAAGAAGCTGGTCGGACAACAGAAAAGAGGAAAAAACTTTTACTCAAATCTGCACGCCGGAAATATGCATCTCGGAACAATCAAAGTTCTACAAGATTATTCCTGATACCGATATCATCCGTGAAAACGCCGAGATTGAATATCTCGGAACCGAAACGTCGGTAACCGGCGCAGACAGCGAATACACGAAAACTATTGTCGCTCTTAAACAGTATACGATTACATATAACTATTTTGACGTAATTTATACCCTTAAAGAGCCGACACCGGTTTATAATGACGGCATGCTCAGCAAAAACATGCCAGCTTATTCGCTCTCGAATATCCGTGACGGTTTCACGCTGGAAGGTCCGGCCGACGATTATACGAACGGACGCCCGGCTTGGGGATACATTTTTTATCAGACTTTGGAGTTTATGTTCGATGAGCAAAAAGTCGGCATAACGGACGACATTTCTCTGTATGTCTATAAATTATAGCCCTCAAAATGCAATCAAAAAAGACACATGGAATATCCATGTGTCTTTTTTATTCCGGCCGGTCAAAAAAACGCCTTATGCCCGAACAACTCCGACCAGCACCCCTCGGTATAATCAACCCAATAGTTATAAGTCGACTTCCACAGGGTGGGGCCCTCAATTAAAAAAAACACCTCCCGTTTCAAACGGAAGGTGTTTTTTTGTGCTGTTTTTCTTATCGGAAGAACAACTCGCGTGTAATGCGCTTTGCCTGCGACAAATAGTGTTCCGTATCGTTTTCAAGTCCAAGATAAGAAAGCGAATAGTTTGTAACCAAAAAGCCAAACGGATTTTTTAGAGCGTCGTCATGAGTTACCTGATTAGGGTCAAAATTAACATATTGAATGCGCATTGTGGCTCTCCAAGTACTTATTATGGGATCTTCTTGCCCAGGGACATAGTCAAGGGTGCGGAATTGTGTTTGCCACAGACCTCTGGTTAACGGACGTATCCAGTCAATTTCAACATCCCGCATCATATTTTTCAGTCTGAACTGCGAGAGGTTATATTTTGCGTCAAATTTTGTAAATTGGTCATAAACATCAGGACTGGACAGCCAGTAGATATATGAGCCTGCACCCCAGCGGCGCGCTAATTCGTCATAATCGTTAGTGATGATGTAGCGCATCATTATATAATTGGTAATATGCTCTTCGGTAATAAGGTTGCCTACCGGATAAATCATTTCAAAAGGCTGCATGCGTTCAATTTGGCTGAAATATTTATCAATATAAAACAGTTGAGGCGCGCTTCCTCGTTGCGGGAGCATAACATATAAAGAGGCTGCCAGCATCATATTAAAACAAATCGAAAAACAGGCAATAATAACCAAAACGCGCGAAGTCCACAAATATCGTCTTTCGGGCATGGCGTCAACGTGAACGTGCTCAGGATACAATCCCAATTTATCAGGGCTGGCTTTTTCCTTATATTTAAATATTGTATTAAAAATATCGAACATTGTTTTTCCGTTTTGATTAGATTGCAAATGTATTTTATACATAAAAGTAGAATAAAAGCAAATAAATACTACCAATTTATAAAATTTTGGTGTAAACATATTGTTGTATCTTTATCCTAGAAGGGTTTTTGAGGAATGAAAAAGCTATTAATATCGTTGCTGTCCGCTGTTGTTTTGCTTTCGGCTTGCGGACGTGATAAAACTGCAGCTCCGGCAGCCGGAAACAACAGAGCCAGTGTGGCCTATGATCCGGAAGCTGTTGCTTATAACGAGTGGGATCGCGCCGTCCGTATTGATGCGGATATGCAAAATATGTTTATCAGCACTCCGCGTAAAATAGAAAAACCGATTGATATGTATATGGCCATGGCTTTGGCTCTCAAATACAATTACACCAGACGTTTGGTCAATTATGAAGACAGTTTGATACGCGCTGGAAAATCTCCGGTTAACCGCTTGCCCGAAATTGTCAGCCACGCCGGTTATATTAACCAAACTAACTCTTCGGCAGTCAGTCCTGATTTGAAAGTTGCGTGGAACGTTTTGGATATGACGATGGTTTATTGCCAAACCCGCGATACAGACTATAAATCAAGCGTTGCTTTTGAAGAAAGCCGCAAGGTCATTCATAACATTTTACAGGAAACCCGCACCTTATATTGGAAAACTCTGACCGCACAAAAATTGCTGCCGGTTACTGATGATATGATTGAATTTATGACTTTGGAAGTTGACGAAATGAACTCAACCGCCAAGCAGCTTGCCGAACGCAATGAAACTCCTGCTTTGGAACAATTGGTCAAAAAAAGAAAATATATGGAGTCTATTAAAAAATTATCGAGTTTGAAACGCGATCTTGAAACAGCTCAGACTCGTTTGGCTAGCTTGATGGGAATGCATCCATCGACAGAATTTAAATTGGTCGGTTCTGAATATGGAAATTTTGACTTGCCTAAAATCAAAAACAGCTTGTCCGATTTGGAATGGCTGGCGTTGAATAATCGTCCTGAGTTGAGAGAACACGATTTGGGGAACAATCCGCAGCAGTTGAAGTTGGTTATTAAAGAATTTAAGCAGCCAACAGAACAGGAATATAAAAACGATCCGCAGCGCTATAATCGTATGCTTTCGAAGCAGGCTCGTGAAATAGGGTACAGTGTTTATGAAGATATAAACAATCCGAATGTTCAAGATTTGGCTGTTTTGCGCCGCCAGCGTATGACTTCACTGATTTTAAGCCAAATCTATGTGGCTTGGGCTCAGTATATGTCTGCAGTGGAAGATTATCAAATCAATATGGAAATTGCTAACACTTCTGAAAATATTGCCGAAGATTTTACCATTGCAAAAGGTACAAAAGACGAAAAAGCTCAACTTGAAGCCGCACGTGCTATCGGTGATGAAGTAAAAGCGTTTAAGTCGTATGCCGATTTGCAGGAAAGTTTAGGCAACCTTTATGTTTCAATAGGTTTGGATGCCATACCTTATTATATGCTTAATGAAAAACCTTCAAAAATTGCCGTATATTTGCGCGGAAGTATGCAAAAATGGGGCGATGGCGACTTTATGCCGGATAACCGTCCGTATTTGCTGAAAGTTCCGGCGAAACGTCCTCCGGTCAATTTGTCATCATCTGACAAGCTGCCTGATATTAAAACCGAAACTGGAAAACGCATTAAAATTTCTATACCTCAAGAATTAGTTGATAGAATGAATTTTAAAGGCAGAGTTATCAGCCGTTCTGGTTTGATTGATGACAGTGCGTTGCCGAGATGGCTGCATTACAATGAAGACACTTATACTTTTGAAGGGACGCCGATGCCCGGACAAGAAGGAATTTATAGCCTGAAAACTTATTTCAGTGATGAAAAAGGAAATGTAGGCTATACAACATTCAAAATTAAAGTTGTGAATGTTTTTGTTCCGTCAATGAATGTGCAGG
>CAVIWQ010000093.1:0-3901 GCA_963646605.1 Bacteroidaceae bacterium | reverse complement strand
GCTTTAGACTATTTGAGCGGTGATACCGATTTGATAGCTTTGCGCGGCAGAATGCAGAAAATAAGACTTTTTGAAGGTTTGGAGAGCATGCGGAAACAAAATTTACGCGATTTTCAAATCAAAGAGCACGAAATTTTTAATCGTATAAATCAGACAAAAAAAGCTTTGAACGAAATTACGGCAAAACGCGATTTTGAAGGAAGAGACAGTTTTACGGCAGATGAGCTGGCTTTGATAGCCGGAACCCGCCAAACTTTGCAGAAACTTTTATCAGAGTTGTCTGCAATAAGAACAGGAATGCACCATAATTTGGATAAAACGGCTTTATGGATTAAAGTTGTAAATATTGCTTTGGTGCCGGCTGCTATTTTGTTGGCGTTAGCTTTATTCGGCATTTTTTCCAAACGAAAAAAACAATCCGCAATCTTTTGCTTTAAAATTAACCGTGAATTTAAATGGATTGGGCTTACGGCAGTTCTTTTGATAATCGCCGGAATATTGTCTGTTTATTTTTCAAACCGAGGAGATTGGACTGAATTTGAAAATAAAAAAGTATTTTCGGATTTAACCCCGAAACTTTCTGATATTACACAAATAACATTATCTTCGCAGGGGAAAAAGTTGGAATTTTATTTTGATGGAAATGATTGGAAATTGGAGGGGTATCCATGTTTGACCGTTTATCAGGAACGCATAAGAAAGTTTTTGGCGACGGTTGGAGAAATGACTTATTATGAAAAGAAATCAGACCGTTTGGAAAATTTGGCAGCTTTCGGGTTAAAACCAAAAGATAACGATTTATCGGAAGGTACAAAGGTTGTATTGAAAGAAAAAGATGGCTCTACAGCTGAGTTTTTGCTTGGCAAATATGATATAGACATAGGCAGAGGCGGGCGTGCGGCTTATATCCGTTTTGAAAATTCTTTTCAGGTTTGGATGGTTCGAGCTGATTTTATAGATATTTCTCTCAGTCCGGCAAGTTGGACATACAGTTATTTATGGAATTTGCGTTTTGGACGTTTAAGCGGTTTTGACAAGAGTAATAATCTCAATAGAACAACTTTGTTGGTGAAAGAGCTGCTTAATACGGAATTTATCAATCAGGCTGAAGAAGATCCTAAAGGGTATAAAGTGCTAAAATTGCAGCTTCATGCAGAAGATGACGTGGAAGTCGGCATTGACTTTACTGAAAAAGAAGGTCATATCTATGCTCATTATGATTTTCCGGAGAAGTTTACGCAGCCGCATTTGCAAAAATTTGCTGAAACAGCTTCGAAATGTTATTACCAAATTGAACTTGATAGATTTAAGGAAATAAAAAATGTCATTATCAGCGCCGGACAACACTGAGCATAATCGGCTTAAACAAATAGCGACAATTGCCAGCGTTGCTCTGTCGGTAAGTTTGATGCTACTTAAATTTTTTGCTTCTCTGTATACGGGATCTTTGGCTGTGCTTTCTTCTTTGGTGGATAGCATTTCCGATATTTTCGCATCGGTTATTACATTGGTTGCTGTTCGTTTTTCAACTCAGCCTGCCAGCCATGCCCACCGCTATGGTTACGGCAAGGCTGAGGCTTTGAGTGCATTGGTGCAGTCGGCGTTTGTTGCTGGTTCGGGGGTATTTGTTATTTATGAAGGAATAAGCAGATTTATTCATCCTCAGCCTTTAGCGGATACACTTATAGGTATTATCGTAATGGTCATAAGTTTGTTGGCAACGCTGGGGTTAATCGTTTTTCAGCATTCAGTGGTGAAAAAGACAAAATCAATGGCCGTAAGCGCGGACAGTATGCATTATATGGTTGATATGGCGACAAATGGTTCTATTATTATCAGTTTGCTGCTTGTAAAGTTTTTTGGTATTAATTGGTTTGATACGCTTGCTGCGGTATTTGTTTCTTTTTATTTGTTGAAAAACGCTTATAAAATAGCCCGTGATGCGGTATCTTTGTTATTGGATAAAGAATTGCCGACGGAAATTCGTGAATCTATAATTCAAATTGTATCCAACTGTTCATTTTGCAATGGGCTGCACGATTTGCGGACACGTAATCTCGGCGGAGTGTATATGTTTGAATTTCATCTTGAGCTTGACGGAAATTTATCGCTTTATGAAGCGCATAAGCTTAGTGATATTATCGAGTTTGAAGTTAAACATTTATACCCTGGATCTCAAGTTATTATTCATCAAGATCCGGCCGGTGTGGAAGAAGAGCGTTTGGATAATCAGCTGATACACTGATTCTTAGAAAATTATATCGGCTTCGTAGGCATTGACTATTTTAGCATCTTCTTCTTTTTCTGTACGGCTTAGCTCGCATACCAACAAATTATCAGCGTCCTGCAAACTGTCGATGATTTCATCAGGGATTTCGTTTAAAAATATTTCGTCGTTTTCATTTCTATGCAATATAGCGGTATTATCGTTTGGATTTATAGCAAAAGTAGGATTCTGCGGAGTACCGCTGCGTTCGAAAATCAACAACATTACTTCATCTTCATCATTTATTATAAAATCGAAAGTATCTTCCATTGCACAACCTTTCTTTTGCTAAAATACAAAAATATTATTAAGTATTATATCGTTATTTACAAGAGGAATATTAACAGACATTTTAATTTTAGTGAAATCTAGATATTTTTAATTTATAATGCCGGAATTATGAGTGATTTTTTTGATAAATTTATAAATTTTTTCAAATGGCCTGTCGCGGTGTTGGCTTTATGGACTGTTCCGGCTTTTTTTCAATCAATGGATTATTTTAGCTTTCGCAATGTGTATTTTATATCATTGGCCGGTGGTTTTTTTATGTATTTTATTGCTCAAGTCTCAATGGATTCCGGAGCGAAAGTTTCTATGCAGATTATTGCTCATGAACTAACGCACAGTTTTTTTGCATTATTGACTTTTCATAAAGTTAATCATATTCGAGTGGCTGATGATAATTCAGGCGGATCAATGGGGTTTGTCGGGTTAGGCAATTGGCTGATTGTTATTGCTCCTTATTTTTTTCCATTGTTTTGTATGTTTTTTATGTTTGGTATGTCTATTTATCTTAAAGTTATGCCGATGACTTGGGTTGTAAGTGTTTTATTTGGCTATTTTGTCGGTTATCATGTAGATACGGTTGCTTCTCAGATTCATGATAAACAAACCGATTTGAAAGAAGTTGGTTATCCTTTTTGCTTTATGTTTCTGCCGGGGGCAAATTTATGGATTTTAGGCAGTTTATTGGCTTTTAACAGCCGTGGATGGGAAGGTTTGACACTTTACCAAAAATTGCTGTGGAAACTGAATTTAGATAATTTGTACTATTTATTTCACCTGATTGGCAATTTGTAATACAGGTACGGAGCCTGTGGCATCAAGCTTCATTTTTTCGCCGATGGGAAGGCAAATTCTGGCTTTTGTATGTCCAAACGGAAAATGTTTTATCATTGTTATTTTAGGGTGTCTGGCGGCAAACTCATCTAAAACAGATTCTATATCCTTTTCTTCCGGATGATTGAGAGTGCAATTAGAAAAAGTTCCGAAAATTATTGCTGAAACCAATTCAAAACCTTGTTGTTGTTCAAGCTGGCAAAGCAGGCGCTCAATACGGTAACTTTTTTCGTCAATGTCTTCAAGCACTAAAATTTTTTGTTCTAAGCGAGGAAAGTATATTGTACCGGCAAGGCTCATTAAAGTGCAGAAATTAGTTCCGATAAGCACGCCTTCAGAATAACCGGAATTAAGGATATTTCCTGCTGATATGGGAGTGAATTGTCCGTCTGTAATAAGTTTTTCAAAAGAGTTTTGGGTTTGAAATGCGGGGTTGCTATCCGAAAAATCAAATTTGAGCATAATTCCGGCAATTGAAGAAACACCTGAGAGAGTGTAAACAGCAGTCTGCAATGC
>CAVIWQ010000092.1:0-3991 GCA_963646605.1 Bacteroidaceae bacterium | reverse complement strand
AGCTAGGAGTCTGTGCTGTGTAACGAGGAAAGAAAGTTACCAAAACTACGATCTTTTCATTTTTGCTAATCTGTTTCATGTCTTTATAATTTAATTAATAATTTTTTCTATGAATAGAAAGATAGCTTATTTTGTTTATTTTGTCAATATCTTTTCACAAAAAAAGGTCTCTTTTTTGAAGAGACCTTTTAGGGATTGCTTTTGCGCTTACATCACATTAACAATGTGCATTGAAGCGGCAGACATAACAAACGTGGTCAAAACTGCAACTTTACCGTTGCAGAAACGAGTAACCAGAGCTCTGTAGCCATCCGGATAGCTGAAAACAGTTCCCAGTTGAGCGCGTTCAACCCGTTTTCCCTTTGTGTCAATCAGCTGATTGGTACGAAGGTCGCGGCAAACACCATCTTCTTCAACAGCAGCCTGTGTAGAAATAAGTTGCTCTGTGAATACTCCATCTTCGCACACTCTGTTCTCCTGATTGAGATAGGTGTTAGGACGGTTGTCTACGTTGCTTACCATGTTCACAGTCTTGATGATAACAATCTTTTTCATAATTATATATTTTTTATTTTTATTAATAATGTTCTTATGAATTCAGTATACACAAAGCAATCATATTTTGTCAACTTTTTTCGCTAAAAAAAATATATAAAAAATGCCGCCGCATTAATTTGCAGACGGCATTTAAATCAAAACCAAACAATTTTATCTGGTAAAAGCATTTTTAAGATTGTTCAAACTGTTTTTTGTATCTTCAACAGCTTTTTGGCGTTCGGCTTTTTTAGCTGCTGCTTCAGCTTCTTTTTTCTGCTGAGCCTTTTCTATTTCAGCTTTTTTGTTTTCCATATCAGCTTTTTTCTGATTTGCTATATCCAAAGCATTACCGATAGCCGTATCAACTGAAGATGCCGTGCTGTCAACAGAATGCTGAGCAGATTGAGCAACTTCTGTCAAAGAAGCGGCATTAGCCTGAAACACTGTCAAACAGCCGGCAGCAACCAATAAAGTAAGCAATTTTTTCATATTGAACACTCCTAGTATAAAAAAATGGAGCGAGTAACGGGAATCGAACCCGCATTTAAAGCTTGGGAAGCTCTCATTCTACCATTGAATTATACTCGCTTTGAACAAGATGGATTGTATATACCAAAAGGAGTTAAAATCAATAAAAAAAATTTCCTTTCAACAACTTTTGATGATGTTCATCTAACAAAAGTTAATGTTCATATCCTTTGTTTTGTGCCAATTTGAACATTGTTTTTGACTGTTGAGTTTGTTTTTCCGTGTGTTCACAAGTTTCTAGGCTTTCTTGTCCGGAAAGATTAAGATTTTTCTTCATACTTGATATTTTTGAAGACATATCACATTTCTTCATTCCATCATCATTTTTAATAAAATCAACGGTTTTACCATCTTTTTGATAATAGATAGTCGTTCATTATTTTTTTGTCAAATTTTATGTATAAAATAAGCAATAAAAAAAACCGCTTTTGCAAGCGGCCTTTTTTATTGGGGCGAAAGATGAGACTCGAACTCACGACATTCGGTACCACAAACCGACACTCTAACCAACTGAGCTACTTTCGCCATCGGATGTATGTTTACAAAATATAAATTCCTCTGTCAAGTTAAAAAATGCTATCGATGAAATAATTTATCAATATCTTTTAATTTTAACTCAATATAAGTCGGGCGGCCATGGTTGCATTGTCCGGAATGCGGTGTATTTTCCATTTCGCGCAAAAGTTCGTTCATTTCAGCCACATTCAAACTGCGCCCTGCTCTAACCGAACCATGACAAGCCATAGTCGCGCAAATATGGTTTATTTTATCTTCCAAAGCAAAATCTTTACCCCATTCCAGAATCTGTTCAGCCAAACTCTTAACCAGATTTTTAATATCGCAGCCGTTAATTAACGCTGGAATTTCACGCACAATAACCGCTGTCGTGCCGAATTCCTCAATAACCATTCCTGTTTTTTTCAGCTCTTCGCAGTTTTCTAACAAAGCTGTTTTTTCAGACAAACTTAAATCGACAACTTCTGGAATAAGCAGCAACTGCGTTTGAGGCTGTTGTTCAGACGCCATATTAGCCTTAAATCTTTCCATGACAATCCGCTCATGAGCAGCATGTTGATCAATGATAATCACACTGTCTTCTGTTTGCGAAATAATGTAAGTATTATGAAACTGAGCTTTTGCCATTCCCAAAAAACCAACTGGTTGTTGATCGGCAACAGTTTCTGCCGAAATATCCTCGGTTTTAACCGAAAAAGAATTTTTAAGTTCGGGCAAATCAACATCATCTGATAAAATTTTACGCGGCACCGGCGGACGAAACGGCGTTAAAAATGGTCTGGAAATTGCCGTGTTTTCACGTAAAAAAACAGTATCAGGAATATTTTCTTCCGCTGAATTATCATTCACTATTTGAGAAAAATCGGCGGTTTGCGCCGTTTGCATACTTCCGCGCATCAAAGCATTGCGCACAGCACTGATTAGTAATCCGCGCACAGCATTTCCGTCATAAAAACGAACTTCGGCTTTGGTCGGGTGAACATTAACATCAACCAACTCGGGATTAACATCAAAAAACAAAGCGCAAACCGGATAACGTCCCAGCTCTAACACGCCTTGATAAGCCGCTTTAAGCGCTCCCAACAGCAATTTATCACGCACCGGACGATTATTTACAAACAAATATTGTGAAAGAGTATTGGCTTTGCTGTATGTCGGCAGGCTTACAAAACCGCTGATTTTCAAATCATCTCGATTTGCGTCGATTAGCAGTGAATTATCTCCGAAATCACGTCCCAAAACATCGCTGATACGTTTAAGCCTGCTGTCAAACAAATCGCCTTGTCTTCCGTTTAGGCTGATTTTTTTCTTTTTGTCATCGAACAAAGAAAACGACACCTGAGGATTAGCCAAAGCTATTCGGTTTAATATATCAATGCACTGCGCCGTTTCGCCCGCGTCTGTTTTTAAAAATTTCAGACGGGCTGGAGTAGCATAAAACAAATCTCTGACTTCAACTTTTGTTCCGCGATTGGCTGCCACCGGAACCGGTGATTTTATCTCTCCGCCGAAAACTTCTATTTTCCAAGCATTTTCGCTTTTTTCTGTGCGGGAAACAATGGATAGTTTGGCAACAGAAGCTATGGAAGGCAAAGCCTCTCCGCGAAACCCCATATAATGTATATGAAACAAATCATCATCGGGCAATTTTGAAGTTGCATGGCGCTCAATAGCCAAAGGCAAATCCTGTTCTTCCATTCCTTTCCCGTTGTCGCTGACGGATATAAGACTTTTTCCGCCGTCAACCAATGTTACTTCTATGGACGTAGCGCCGGCATCAATGGCGTTTTCAACTAATTCTTTCACCACTGAGGCCGGTCGTTCGATAACTTCTCCGGCCGCTATTTGGTTAACAAGCGTATTCGGTAAAATCCTGATGCCCATTTTTGCCTCTGATATTATTTTCTGATTTTTTTAATCAAACCGATAAGTCCGGCTGTTGAACTGTCATGTTTGCCGTAGGCATTGCCCTGCAGTTCAGGCAGAATACTCAAAGCCATCTGTTTTCCGAGTTCAACTCCCATTTGATCAAAAGAATCGATATTCCAAATAACACCTTGAACAAACACTTTGTGTTCGTACATTGCAACCAACATTCCAAGGGTATAAGGATCTAATTTTTTAATAACAATGGTGTTGGTCGGACGGTTGCCGGCAAAACTTTTATAACGTTTTAACAAATTGACTTCTTCTTTTGATTTTCCGGCTTTTGTCAATTCGCTTGCGGCTTCTTCCATGGTTTTTCCGCGCATCAAAGCCTCGCCTTGCGCCAAAGCGTTGGCAACCAAAATTTCATGATGATCACCGATTTCATTATGTGAAATAGCAGGAATAATAAAATCAAGCGGAACAATTTCTGTTCCCTGATGTAACAGTTGAAAGAAAGAATGCTGCACATCTGTACCGGCTC
>CAVIWQ010000091.1:0-4159 GCA_963646605.1 Bacteroidaceae bacterium | reverse complement strand
ACCATAAACAATTTCGGGGAGCATTAAAAAAAATAGAACGATAATTGAAGATAAAATAAAACTAAAACAATTTTTCATATTATAACTCCAAAAAATCCGGTCTGCATATCAAATGAAACCGGATTTTTATAAATGTGACAAATAACCAAAGAACGAAGAAATTAGAGGTTGTCAAACTGAAAATAATCTGAATTTTATTTATATGGTTTAATAAAAATACACTTGTTTTGCATAAGATTTGTGATATACTTGAAAATACTTAAGTCTTATTTAGTTATTATTAAAAAGTTGATTGCAGGCATTTTTTCAAAATAAATGCAATTTAACTTTATCCGTTGTGCCTTTGGCAAGCGCAGTTTAACGGATAAATGCCAAAATTATTAAATATATATGAGTGTAATGTTAAAAGGTACATTGCTTGTACCGGTTGAAAATTTGCAAAGCAATTGCAATTTTATCTGGGTGGGTACTTTGAATTCTTCAAGCAACCATGTCGATGTTGTTGCGTTCAAAACTGCTAAAAAAGATGATTTTGTATCGTTGATGAAAGCAGATGCAGAGGTTCTTCAAACTATGGAGCAAACCCCGAACGTAAAAGCTCAATTGAGCTATATTGATAGATTGCTCGGAGAGATTTCTGAACCGATTTGGGTAAAAGTTCCTGAAAAGCTTTTGCTCGATGCAGCAACTCGTTTGGTCGGGGAGTATCAGCGTCGAAGCGGAGCAAGTCTGACTGCCGGTTTCACCAGAGAGAATACAATATATACCTCAGGTGTGGTGGCTGTGTAAAACTAAAACGCAACTCAAACAAAAGAACTGTCTTCTGAAAAGAAAACAGTTCTTTTTTGTTTTGAGATTGCAGATGTAAATTTTATCAGAAAAATTGACAAAATCTTTGCTTCATTATATACTGACACAAATAACTGTTAAGGAGATTTAACCATGGCTGATACAAAGCAATTGTGGTCACAAGTAGAACAAGTCGGAAGAAGTGACTGTTATCATTATTTTTTGGAGTGTCCAAAAGAAAATTTATCGGAATTTGTGCAGAATTTGGATAAAATTTCCAATTTGGAAGCTAAAGTAGGCATTGTTGAAGCCACAGCTCGTCGTAATGACGTGAAACCCAATAGTCCTGAAAGTCAGATAGCTTATGATTTTTATAAAAATTACGGACAGATGCAGGGTGCAGATATAAACGGTGCAGTTGCGGAAGAATTGGGCAGAAAAAACCTCAATCAAGCTTATGAAGATGTTACAAGCGGTAAAATCCAACAGGGAACGGCTTTGTATAATGCCACTTTGACTTCAGTCTGCAAAGCGCGCAGTCAAAGTATGGAAAAAACTGATAATAAAACATATTTCGGATGTGATGATAAACTGTTGAATAACAGTGCCCGCGATAAATTATATTCCTGTGCGGTTTCAACGGGTAATACTAATGCGGTTGCTCAATTGGTAAATGGCGGCTATGAAGATTCTTTTGCCAAACATGCGGTAAAAGATTGTACCGAAAAGTTTGGGCCGGATGCCTGCGCCGGTATTTATGCAAATATTGCCGCTAATCACAATGCTTCTGCTGAAACATTGAATGATGTTTATAACAATCTTAAAGGTGTAAAAAGTCTGTACAATGTTGCAAGCAGTGTTGACGGTTTTGCCCAGAATCCGAATGCACCAGCTGAAATTCACAATGCTTGCATAAATTTTGATTTTAACTACACAAGTTCTAAAGGCGGTATAACTCAACAGGTAGCTAAAGTAACCAAAAATCCAGACGTTTTGGATACTTGCCTTGCTGCTGCCGATTATTTGGCTAAATCAGCCAAAAACGATACCGCGGCGAAAGAAAGCAATCGTTGGCCGATTCTTAAAAATGCTTTAGAAAATCCAAATTTAACGGAAGCTCAATTTGAGCAGATAAAACAAGCAGACAAAAACAGAGGGTTGCAAGACGGCTATAACGGATATGGAATTGGTTATAATTCTTTTTCGGATCAGTTAAATAAAGTAACAAAATCTAAAGAAAGCAGTAAAATGGCAATGGCTATGTCAAGAGGTGTAAATGAAGGAGGCAGATAATCGATTGAGTGGTGAACACGAAAACAATCCTCTTAGTCAAAGAATAAAAAAAATCCGGCGTGAAACAACATTTAAGGATAAGCATTTTTTTGATGATTGGGCTTTTGATAAGGAGGCCGGTGTTGTTGATTTGAATAAAATCAAAAAATCCGAAAATAAATAGGAGAGAGAGGTGTCGGAAGAGTCTTTTTCAAAATTTATGAATGGCGGTGCAAAACTTACCAGAAAAGTTGCGTTAAAAGCCAGAAATGTTTTGATGACGGCGGCTGTAGCTTCCGGCACTTTATCTTCTGCAGCCCAAGAACTAACGGTAAAAGACAGAACTGAAGATAAAAAGGAAATTAGCGTTAATCCAAGCAAACAAGAAAAATTGACAGTTAAAACAAAGTCTTTTTTCGGCTTGGGAGATGTTAATTATTACAGTGATGGTTCGGTGGATAAAATAGATGATAATGAAACTTATACAGATATGGACTTATCCTCAACCAAAGAACAGAAAAACACTTATAAAAGGGAACAAAAAAAAGCTTTTTCCAATGCTGAAACCAGTGTGAATGATACCATAACCGCTCAGCAGCTCTATGACGAAATGGTCGAAACCGGCGCATTTGAAATTGGACATTATGATAACGAACAAAAGAATATAACATTGAAAGTGCTTAATGCTTCAGAGCAAGAACGGCGTAATGTTGCGGAAAAAAGCAAACAAAAAATAAATCCGCTTTTTAATCAGGGGCAAAATATCAACAGATTTATGGAAAAAAGCGGAGAATTACTTTCTGAAGATATTAGAAAAAGTACTATTGTTCATGAATATGAACACTTTGTAAATGATAAAAATAATACTTATGCTCCGGGACTGAATGCTGAAGAATACGGAAAATTAAATTGTTGGGATGAAGTTTCGGCAAATGTATCACAATTGATTTTGGCCAACCACAAATATCAAGAAAAATTGAAAAGCGGTGTTTCACAGGAAGAAGCCCTAAAAACTTTTGATGTGGTAATGCACGGCTTTGATTTTTATAAAAAGGCTTTGGAAAAAGGGCTAAATCCTGATAGTAAAGAAGCTAAGCAATTGATGGTGCAGGGAACTGTCAAAATGTGGAAAGAAAAATATCAGCCGCTGTATGAAGAGCAGATTCAAAATTATATGAAGTATATCGATGGAACAAATATCGGTGCTGCCATGGTCGGAAATAATGCCGATTATCAAAAACGAGTTCAAAAGATGTTTGCTTCTTTTGACCAAAATCCATATTTTAAAGAATGTGGTATAAAAGTCGGTGATTTATCACGATATTTGCCTCAAGAAAAAGACTCAAAAGGAAAAGAAACTGGAAAAATTGCTGATTTTCAACTTTCTCAAAGCAGTAGAAACTATGCCGGAGAGGTAACATTTGAGAGAACGGGAATATCTCCGGAGCAGGGAAAAGTTTTGAGCGATGTCTTACCGGGGGCGCAGAAAAAAGATCAAAAAACGATTAACAATATGCTGAAAGATCCACAAAAAATGGAAAAAATGAACAAAAAATACGGTCAGCAGTTTGCAATGTCGCTTGCGGCAAGAAAAGCCAATCAGGGAAGATAAAAATTATATTTTTAGCTGATAAAAACAGATGGCATTTTTTGTAACGGGAGCCATTCTTCTCCGATAGCTCCGATTTTAACTCCGTTCCAAATTTCATATTCTCCGCTGCCGAAAAATTTAAATGCCTGTTTGCTTACAATTTTCAAAACATTTTCCGAAATATTTTCAACGGGAAGAAATTTTGAAGTTTTATAAAAAACAATGCGCCCTGATTTTATATATCCGCGTGTTAATTTTTCAAATTCATCGGTTGAAATTCCGAAATCTTCCTGCAAATAAATTCTATGTTCTCGGCTGTCTTTTATATTTATGGCGCAGCGCCCGTCTTCTAAAATAGCGAAAGCAACACGGCTTTTATGAAAATTTTCAACTTTTTGCCGCTCATTGTCCGACAAAGTTATGTTTTGTCCGTTGATAACGGTTTTTTGATTGTAGATCATAAAAAATCTTTCCAAATGAAATTAATTTATTTGTATAATATATAAA
>CAVIWQ010000090.1:730-4225 GCA_963646605.1 Bacteroidaceae bacterium | reverse complement strand
AAATATAGGTACAATCGGGGCGATGATGTGAAAATCGCCTCGTTTTTATTTTAGATAATTGTGAAATAACAATTATTTTCTTGAAAAATAAAATTGAATTTGCCAATATCTTTCTCATAAGAGAGGCAATAATGAAAAAATTTATACTATTTACAATACTGTTAATCATCGGTTGCACGACCAGTGAAGGCTTTAATGTTTCTTCAAGTTTTATAAGTAATTCGGAGCGCAATTCAGCTTGTATGGATTTGAACAGGTTTAAGATTTTTCAAGTTATTGAAAACAATTATGCTCTTGCTAGTGTTTGCGAGGATGACGACAAATATTGTCTGGGGATGACTGTCTTGCTGACACCTCAAAAAGGTGTTGATTATTATGACGACATGTATGTACGGTTGCCAAAAGACAAATGCGCCACTCAAAACGGCGTATATAAGTATGAGACTAAAAATGGAAATATAAAAACTGTTCCAAGATTACGTTGGGATTATGAATATGAGGCCACAACGGATGAAGAAGAGGAAAAACGCTTTTATGAAAGTGTTGATGAATTAAACGCCTATTGCAAAGAAGAAATGTCTAACAATAAGAAAACAAACAATGCCGCCAGTTTTAAGCAATGTGACTGTGCGACAAACGTGTTTGCGGAAGAACTAATGGAAATTAAACGCAATGGTAACAAAGAAGATTACGAAAATCAGAATTTTGAAAATAATTTAAAGAAAAAAATAGAAAAGAAATGTGGCAAAGTTCCTAATATTTTCTAATCGCAATTTACTCTAATGATACCTTCTTCAAAATACTGAAGAAGGTATTTTTTTATGCAAAGGACGAATAACATGAAGAAAACCGCCGAGGCTGTGTCGTTGGGGCATCCGGACAAAACCGCCGACTATATTTCCAGCTACATTCTGGACAGGATGATTGAGCAAGACGCCAATGTCCATTACGCCGTGGAAGTTATGATTAAAGACAGCACCGTGGTTTTAGGCGGAGAGATTTCCGGCAATGTCAATTTAACAAATGTTAAAGATTATGTAATCGCCGCGCTTGGAGAAATCGGCTACGATGAGTTTTACAGCTTACGTTGGGGTGATAACGCCATAAATCCGTCAAAAATTCAGGTTATCAATCTCATCGGTCGGCAATCAGCAGATATTTCGCAAGGCGTGGAACAAAACGGCTGGGGAGATCAAGGTCTGTTTGTTGGTTACGCTTGCAAAGGCGTCGGCAATATCAGCCGTGAACAATACTTGGCGAAAAAACTCTGCGACGCTTTATATGAGTATGCTTTGCAAAATATCCACCTCGGAATTGACATCAAAACCCAGATTACACTCAATGAGCTTGGTGGCGTTGAAACCGCTGTTGTTGCCATTCCGATGCTGAAAGATGTGGATTTAACCACCTTTATCATTATGTCTTTGGGAGAAGAACCGGAAAACATCATTGTCAACGGCACCGGCAAATATGTGCGCCACTCGTCAATTGCCGACTGTGGTGTCACCGGTCGTAAGCTGGCTTGTGATTTTTATTCGGCGGTGGCTCCGATTGGCGGTGGTTGTCCGTGGGGTAAAGACGCCAGCAAAGCCGATGTTACGCTTAATTTTTACGCCCGCAAATTGGCCTTGGAATATTTGCAGGATAATGACGAGTGTTTTGTTTATCTGTCCTCGTGCATCGGTCGTTTCGAACTCCCAAGCGCGGTGGTAAAAACCGTCAAGCGAGGCGTTCCAAGACATTCGTATTTAAGAATAACCAAACAACCGGCGGAGCTCATAACTGAACTTGGATTAAACAAACCTGTGTTTGCAAAGTTGTGTCGGAGTGGGATTATTTGATAGATGTATGAAAATTTAGGAAATTTTTAAATATATCGTTTTTACACTAATCCAAAGCAGACTCCGGAGAAAGTTATGGAAAACAACATTGTTATATATCAAACTAAAGATGGTAAAACCGATATTGATGTTCGGCTTGAAAACGAAACTATGTGGCTAACTATAGATCAAATGGCTGATTTATTTAAGAAAAACAAATCTACAATATCTCGCCATATTCATAACATTTATAGTGAAGAAGAACTCACACCAAATTCAACTGTTGCAAAATATGCAACAGTTCAACAAGAAGGTAAAAGAACCGTTGAGAGAAATTTAGAATACTACAATCTTGATGTAATTATTTCTGTAGGCTATAGAGTTAAAAGTGTTCGTGGCACTCAATTTCGTATTTGGGCAACACAAAAATTAAAAGATTATCTCGTACAAGGCTTTGTTGTTAATGAAAAAAGGTTGCAGGAAAAAACTGAACAAATCAAACAATTACAGCATAGCTTAAATCTACTCAATCGTTGTGTGGAAACTCAAGCACATAATTTAGATGAAACACAACAACTGACTCGGCTAATGAGCGAGTTTGCTAATGGACTAACCTTACTTGATGATTTTGATAACAAAAATTTGGATGTTAGAGGTAAGACTGTCAAAGATGCTGTATTTATTGATGTGCCAGAATTTTTAGATGTCATTGATAAAATGAAACCAGAATTTGGTTCAGATATTTTTGCTAATCCTAAAGATGAAAGTTTCAATAGTTCAGTGCGCCAAATTTATCAAACATTTGGTGGCGAAGATTGTTATCCATCTCTAGAAGAAAAAGCAGCAATGTTGTTGTATTTGATTGTGAAAAACCATAGTTTCTCTGACGGGAATAAACGCATCGGTGCAAATTGTTTTCTTTATTTTATGCAAAAAAATGGAATGCTTTACAAAAATGGTGAATCCATTATCAGCAATGCAACTTTGGCTACACTTACAATTTTGATTGCAGAAAGTAAGCCTGAAGAAATGGAAACGGTTAAACAGGTTGTTATTAGTATATTGAATAGGAATTAAACAGCGGGTCCTTCCTTGACTTTTTCGTATGCGGGGGCGCAAGCCGCGGCATTTTGCTAGCGAAACATATTTTTGTTTACTGGTCGGGTTGTCTCTAAAATCAAGCAAATCAGCCACTTTGGGCTGATTTTATTTTTTGTCGGCTGGTCACTGGTCATTTTGGCTGGTCGTTTTTCATTTTAAATGGAGTTTTTTATGGAGTTTCACGCCACGTTTCCGGTCGCGGATTTAATTCCGTACGCCCGCAATTCCCGCACGCATAACGAAGAGCAAATCGCTCAGATTATGGCGAGTATTAAGGAATTCGGTTTTACCAATCCGATTTTAATCAGCGGCGACAATGTTATTATTGCCGGTCATGGACGATTGCTTGCCGCTCAAAGATTGGGTTTAACTGAAGTTCCGGTAATCCGTTTGCCGGACTTGACTGAAACACAGCGCAAAGCTCTGGTGATCGCCGACAACAAAATCGCCCTGAACGCCGGCTGGGACGAGGAAATGTTGGCTCTGGAGATGAAAGAGCTTGAGGAAAGCGATTTTAATCTTGATATTTTGGGCTTCAGCGAAGACGAACTTAAAGAGTTGGAAAACTTTGGCG
>CAVIWQ010000090.1:0-691 GCA_963646605.1 Bacteroidaceae bacterium | reverse complement strand
TTTGGCGAACCTCAAACAGAGGCGAAATCGGAAGAGGACGAAATCCCGGAAGCTCCGGTTGAGCCAGTAACCAAACGCGGCGACGTGTGGATTTTGGGCGAACATCGTTTGATGTGCGGCGACACCACGATGTTTGACGATGTGCGAAAATTGATGCGAGACGACTGCGCCGCCATGATATTTACTGACCCACCGTATAATGTGAATTACGGCTCGACAATGAAAGACAGCATTCGCTATCACGCCGGGACGCTTGGCGGGCGTAAAATTATGAACGACAACCTCGGCGACGGTTTTCCGCAATTTTTGACCGACAGCTTGTCAAATCTTTTGATGTTTTGCCAAGGCGCAGCTTATGTTTGCATGAGTTCCAGCGAACTGCACACGCTTTACAACGCTTTTATCGCCGCTGGCGGCAAATGGTCGACTTTTATAATCTGGGCTAAAAACACATTCACGCTCGGACGAGCCGACTATCAACGTCAATACGAGCCGATACTTTACGGTTGGAACGCCGACAAGCCTCATTATTGGTGCGGAAACCGAGATCAATCCGATGTTTGGGAATATAACAAGCCGGTAAAAAACGACTTGCATCCGACGATGAAACCGGTGGAACTGGTCGAGCGAGCGATTTTGAACAGTTCAAAATCCGGCGATATTGTTTTGGACGGTTTTGGCGGCTCAGGTT
>CAVIWQ010000089.1:0-4452 GCA_963646605.1 Bacteroidaceae bacterium | reverse complement strand
TAATAAAGCTATTGGCTTTTTCGAGATACATAACTAAAGCTTCGTTATTATAAATAATGCGTCCGAGCTTTTCGCTGCTTAAATCAAATTTATTTTCAGCAACTAAAGCCTCCAACTTTGAAGTTGTTTCATCATCAAATTTGTCACCGTTGGAAGTAATTAATTTTATGCCGTTATCATAATAAGGATTGTGTGAAGCGGTAATCATAACCGACATATCAACATCTAAATCTGCTGTAACGGAAGTTAACGCCGGAGTTGGCAAAACTCCCAACAAAACAACGTCTATTCCCGCAGATAAAAAACCTGCAGCTAAAGCCGATTGCAACATTTCACCGGAAATACGCGTATCTCTGGCAATGGCCACTTTGCGATACACCTGACAAAGCTCAGCACCACAAGCTATACCTAATTTTGTAGCAAAATCAGCAGTCATCGGATAAAAATTCGCCACACCGCGCACACCGTCAGTTCCAAATAATTTACCGGCCATTTTTTCCTCCCGTTATATTCCAATATTTTTTGTTTATTACTATATAAACTTTCAAAAAGAATATCAATCACAGTTTTTATAAACTAAAAGCCTCCAAAGGAGGCTTTTAATCAGATAATTCGCTTTATCAGGCTTCCGGTATTGAACTTTTAGTTTTAAGTTCTTCCGGAACTGGTGTTTCAGACATTTTTGAAATTGTTTCTCCACGCAGCAAAGCTTTAATTTCTTCACCGCTCAGAGTTTCATATTCCAACAAAGCCTGTGCCAAACGTTCCCAATCGTCTTTCTTTTCCTGCAAAATTTTTAACGCCGCTTCATGTCCGTCACAAACCAAACGTTTAATTTCTGCATCAATAATCTGAGCTGTTTCCTCACTCATATTTTTATTTTGAGTAACTGCTTTTCCCAAAAAGACTTCTTCAGAATTATCGACATACAGCACAGGACCAAGTTTATCGCTCATACCCCATTCCGTTACCATCGCGCGGGCTAATTTTGTAGCCGCGGCAATATCAGAAGATGCGCCGCTTGTCACTTTGTCATAACCGAATTTAATTTCTTCTGCGGCACGGCCGCCCATAGTGATAACCAAACGCGACAGCATTTTTGCCCTTGAATACGAATATTGGTCTTTTTCGGGCAATTGCTGAACCATTCCCAAAGCTCTTCCCCGCGGAATAATCGTTGCTTTGTGGATAGGATCAGTTTCAGGCACATTCAATGAACAAATAGCATGTCCGGCCTCATGGTATGCAGTCAACAACTTCTCCTGCTCATCCATAGCCATTGATTTACGCTCATTTCCCATCATAACCTTGTCTTTGGCGTCATCAAAATCTTTGGATGTCACTTTGCGCTTGTTTTTGCGTGCAGCCAACAAAGCAGCTTCATTAACCAAATTTGCCAAATCTGCTCCGGAAAAACCGGGAGTTCCACGCGCAATAACCGCCAAATTGACATCTTTTGCCAAAGGCACTTTTTTGACGTGAACTTTTAAGATTTCCTCACGCCCTTTCAAATCAGGGTTGGTTACAACAACCTGCCGGTCAAAACGCCCCGGACGCAGCAAAGCCGGATCCAAAACATCAGGACGGTTTGTCGCAGCAATCAAAATAACATTTTCATTTTCGTCAAAACCATCCATTTCAACCAACAATTGGTTTAATGTTTGTTCGCGTTCATCATTTCCACCGCCAAGACCGGCTCCGCGGTGGCGGCCGACAGCGTCAATTTCATCTATAAACAGAAGGCAAGGCGCATTTTTTTTAGCCTGTGCAAACATATCACGCACACGGGAAGCGCCGACGCCGACAAACATTTCCACAAAATCAGAACCCGAAATTGAGAAGAAAGGCACATCAGCTTCACCGGCAACAGCCTTAGCCAATAAAGTTTTACCTGTTCCCGGAGGTCCGACCAACAACACGCCTTTTGGAATTTTTCCGCCTAAACGCTGAAATTTTTCAGGATCTTTCAAAAAGTCAATAACCTCTTCTAATTCCTGTTTAGATTCATCACAACCGGCGACATCGGAAAAAGTCACTTTTTTTGTATTTTCAATCAAACGGGCTCGTGATTTTCCGAAACTCATAGCCTTACTGTTTCCGGCATTAGCCTGCCGCATAAAAAATATCCAAACGCCTATGAGCAAAATCATCGGAAACCATGATACGAACACACCCCAAAATGTATCGGCCGTATTATCTTGCGGTTTGGCTTCAACCCTAATGCCAGCCTTACGCAAAGTTTCGAACATAGTTGGATCGTTCGGAGCATAAGTATAAAATCTCGCTCCGTTTGTCATCACACCATTAATATCCGGTCCCGAAATAGACACGGATTCAACATTTTTAGCTTCGACCTGATTCATAAAATCAGAAAAAGCCAACGTATTTGACAGTGAAGAGCGTTTATTGCCAAGGTTAAATATATTGCTTATTATAGTCATAGCCAAAATTGCGGCTACCCAAAACAATATGCTTTTTCCCGTTCTCATTGTTCTTTATTCCTTATTCAAATTCAATTTCTGATAATATAGTTTTTTTATTTTTCAAACTCAACCGCTTTACTGTTTTTATCATATATAATTTGGCGCAGTTTGTAAGGAAGTTCATTTTTCGGCTTTGGAACAAGTTTTTCAGCACACTCTTTCCATTGCTGTTTGGATAATACTTTTGCATTTTTACATTCTTTTACAATCCAAACCTTATTTTGAAAAAACAATATTTCACAGCCGCCTAACGTACAGCCCTTAAACTCATCACTGTCCAATTGCTGTTGCAATCTCAATAATGAAGCATATTCCGGCATATATTCATTTCCGCCGATATCTTTAATTAAACGCCCCAAAATACGATATTTTATTTCATCGGGCTGAGCGTTAAATTTTTTGCGGACAAAACTCCATCCCTGCCCATACCACATTGTGCAAGACATAGTGATAAATTTGTCAGTTTCTTTGAAAAAATAATTTCGCACTTTAGACAGCGCCGCAGCGGCAGCAGCCATTTTTTTCATTGTTAAACCGAGATTTTGTTCAAGAAAAGGCAAAGCCTTACGCACTCTGACACGCAAAAAATCATCACAGCTATTAGAAGCGTCTTCTTTCCAAACAATCCCTTTTTCAATTAAAAATGCTCGCAATTCATCGGGAGAAAAAGCTAATAAAGGACGCAGCAAAATAATATCTTCCCGATGACTTACCTCTTCTATTGCGGCCAATCCGTCAACACCGCTTCCTCTTTGCAATCTCATCAAAAAAGTTTCAGCCTGATCCCGCAAATGATGTGCGGTCGCCAATATTTGATATTGCTTTTCCCTGCACCAGCCAAATAAAAGATCATACCTTGCCTTGCGGGCTTTGGTTTCTATTCCTTTATCCAAGGGCGGATGTTTCCATTCCAAAGTGAAATGCGGAATATTATTTTTCGCCATTAATTCTGCAACATAATCTGCTTCTTCTTTTGCTTCCGGACGCAAATTGTGATTTACCGTTAATGCTGTTAAGGCAATATTATTTTCTTTGGCAAAAACATTAAGCAAAAAAGCCAAAGCCAAAGAGTCGGCACCTCCCGAAACGGCCACGGCAATTTTGGTTAAATTCAAATTCTGTTCCGATATAATCCGTTTTAAATTCAAGTTAAAACGTTGTTGCAAATCAGACATTATTTTTTGCATTTCAGCTTTTTGGCTTCAGCCGAAGCTTTGTCCTTTAAATTTTTTGCTGCTTTTGGAAATTCTTTAGACAAACTCGTAAAAGCAGCGCAAGCTTCTTTTGTTTTTTTAAGCCCCTGCATAGACATTCCGAGTTTCAGCAAACTGTCTGCAGCTTTTGCATTGCTATGATACTGCTGATATCCTTTGGCAAAAGCAACAGCCGCTTTATCATATTCTTTGCGGGCATAAAATGTTTCACCAAGCCAATATTGCGCATTACCGGCCAGCTTATCAGTCTGGAACTTTGTTAAAAACTTAGTAAAAGCCTTTTCCGCTTTTTCATATTCATTTGCTTTTAAAGCTTCAAGTCCAGATTGATATATTTCAGGAGCCGTTGAACCTTTTACCGGCTGCAAACTGTCTTCTTTGCTGATAGAAGCCCCAACCAGCGACTGAGCTGCTTCCGAAGCAACCGGCGCTGCAAATTTAGGACTGTTATCCGCAACAGCCAATGTGTCTGCCGCGCTTATTTTTTTGCCCTCTAACAATTTAATGCGCACATCAATGTCTTTATTGACTAAGTTAATTTTTTCTTCAAGTTGTTTAATTTTATATTCCAACTCATCAAGTTTTCCGCTTGTTGCACGTACCTGCTCATCCAGCCTTCCGAGCTGAACCACAAAATCGCCTTCATCATTGGCGGAATAAATACGGCGCTGCAAAATCTTTATGTCTTCGCGCATATCATCTAATTCTTGCCGGATAACCGTGGCGTCTTGTGCCCAAACAGGCGTAGCGGTAAG
>CAVIWQ010000088.1:0-4524 GCA_963646605.1 Bacteroidaceae bacterium | reverse complement strand
TCTGCTATTTCCGTTGCTGTGTCATCTTGCTCAATTTTAACCTCCATTGAGGGATGAGCAACGTTTTGTTCGTCTTTTTCCGGTATTTTTCCAAATTTTGGTTCTGATAATTCATTACGAGAATTTTCTTCAGTATCTGAAACAGTGACCGAAAAATGCGGCAGTTCCTCAGCAATATTTTCTTTAGGAGCATTTTCTTCCATAGACTGCCGCATTAGTTTTTGAATATTACTATATATAAAAGCAACATCATTTTCATCAACTTCAGTTTCTTGTTGCTGAGCATTTGTTGCGGTTTTAGGTTCCGATAAATCAGGACGCAAAGACGATATAGAAGAAACATTACCGACAAAAGGCATCGGTGTTAAACTATATGTTTTTTCTTCGGCTTTCGGTTGAGAGCTGCCGTTTTCGTGCAGTATGCTCCTAATCGAAGCCAAAATTTCATCCATTGTCAGTTCTTTTGCGTCCTGATTTGCCATATTTTATTTCCTACTTATCAATAGATGTCGACAACCACTTATCACGGGTTTCTTTATACAATTTTTTAGGTTGATATAATTCAACATCTAATTTCAGGTTTTTCGCCGTCAATTTACCCATAGCCTGCATTACCTGCATAGCATAAAGATAATATTCACGACGGGCTTTAACGACTTCGACTTGAGAATTGAGCAATGTTTGATATGCATTTAACACATCCAAAATAGTTCTGTTTCCCAAAGCTTCTTCTTTCTTCACACCATCCAAAGCTATCCCATTGGCTTCGACCTGATCAATCAAAGCTTTGATTTTAGCATCATAAGTAACCATAGCTTCCCAACTGCTTGTGATGTTTGAAACAGCTGTGCGTTGAGCGCTCATAACCTGCTCTTGGGCTTGCCATTTGGCATATTTGCTCTGGCGGATTTTTGCACGGTTTTCACCGGCATCATAAAGAGGAATAGTTGCATTTAAGCCTAAAGAAACATCATCAACCGTTCCGGTTTCGTCACCATGGTGTTTAGGATTATTTTTGGTCTTTGAAACACTTCCTTCAGCGGCAAGCTGCGGAGCCAAAGCACCATAATTAGCTTTAACCGCGTAATTTTTGGAATTTAAATTTTGTTTTGCCTGCAAAACAGCAAAGTTGTTATCTAAGGTATAGCTCAAAGCTTTATCAAATGTCGGAGGCAAAAATGTATGGATATTATCCGGTTCGCTTAAATTTTGCGGTTCTTTGCCTATAACCTGCTTATAAACGGCTTTTGAAACTTCCAATGTTCCTTCGGCGCTTATCCGATTGGCCACAGCCTGCGAATAGCTTGACTTAGCCTGCGCAACATCTGTGCGCGTCAATTCGCCGACATTAAAACGTTCTTTGGTTTCATCCAATTGTTTTTTCAACAATCTTTCATTATTTTTTTGTAAATCAACAATAGCTTTGTCGCGTACAACATTTAAATATGCTTCAGAAGCACTGAGGAATATGTTTTGTTCATAATCAGACAAATTATATTGTGCGGCGCGAACGGCACTGTCTGCCGATTTTACGGAATTAACCGTTGAAAATCCCGAAAACAAAGGCTGACTGACTGTTGCGGCCAAAGTATGGGATGCGCTCCCTTCTTCATTGCTGTTCAAACTGTTGTTTGTATTAGAATTACTATACTTTCCCGTTAATGCAATATTCGGACGGTATTCTGATTTCGCAATCGCTACATTTTCATCAACCGAACGCAAATAGGCGCGTTGAGCCTGTAAATCAGGGTTGCTGCGATAAGCTTCCGCCAATGCATCAAAAACAGTATCGGCTTTAGCTGCCGAACAAATCATTACTCCGGCTGCAATAACCGGAAGCATATATTTTTTCATATAAACACCTCTTATAAATTCAGACACAAGGATTATATTCTTTTTTTCGGTTAATGCAATTAGAAAATTGCAGATTATCTTATTGCCGTTAACGATATTTCAAACAATTTTCGGCTAAATTGCCAGCTGAATAATTCAGATATTATGAGGAAAAAAATGGCAACAAAAAATTCGGTAATTCTAAACGAAATCGACAAAGCACGGCTGAAATTGTCGATTGAACATTATATCAACTACTTTATAGGAAAACGCGTTTGCGAAATAACCAAAGAAGAAGCTTTGAAAGCCATTTCGCTTGCCGTACGCGAATTTGCTATGGACAGAATGTATAAAACAATTGCCCGCTATAACAAAAATAACGCCAAACGGGTTTATTATCTTTCTATCGAATATTTAATCGGCCGCTCTTTGGAAAACAATTTGCACAATCTTGGACTGTTTGACGCACTCAAAGACATTAAAATTGAGGGTTGGCCTTGGAATTCTTTTGAAGAAATATTTGATACCGAATACGATCCTGCTCTCGGAAACGGAGGACTTGGACGTTTGGCCGCCTGCTATCTTGACTCTATGGCTTCTTTGGGAATACCGGGGTTTGGATATGGCATTAACTATGAATATGGATTATTCAAACAAAAATTTGAAAATGGTTATCAAGTTGAACAAGCTGACAGCTGGGATGGTGAAAATTCGCCATGGCAATTTGCCCGTTATGACCGCAAAGTAACAATTCCGCTTTACGGAGAAGTAGAAACCACAATTAACGCCGCCACCGGAGAACCTGTTTTCGTTTGGAAAAACACCCGTCCGATATATGGAATTCCTTTTGATTTTCCGATTGTCGGCTATAACGGAAAATCTGTAAACTATTTGCGTTTATTTTCAGCAGAAGGTGATGAAACTTTAGATATAAACGTATTCAATAAAGGCGGATATATTGACGCTCTGCGTGATAAAATCGCCAGCGAAACAATTTCGAAAGTTCTTTATCCGTCAGACGCTATTGAATCCGGACGTGAATTGCGTTTGAAACAGCAATATTTCTTTGTCTCCTGCGCCATTCAAGATATTATCCGCCGTTTTTTGGAAAAAAGCAACGACTTCCATAAAATGCCGGATTATATTTGCATTCAGCTGAACGACACTCATCCGGCTTTGGGAATTCCCGAAATGATGCATCAATTGATTGATGTATACGGTCAATCTTGGAATACCGCATGGGATATAACAACCCGCATTTTTGCTTATACCAACCACACCTTGCTGCCGGAAGCGCTTGAAACATGGAATGCGCGTATGTTAGGCAGAATGCTGCCCCGCCATTTGCAAATTATATATGAAATTAACCGCCGCTTTATTGAATTTGCACGTACAAAATTTGCAAATTCACCGGAAAAATTGGCCAAAGTTTCCATTGTTTCAGGCGACGGCGACAACCAGATTATCCGTATGGCAAACCTGTCAATTGTCGGCTCGTTCAGAGTTAACGGTGTTGCAAAACTGCACTCAGAATTGTTAAAAACCCGTTTGGTTCCGGAATTTTATGAATTATGGCCTGAAAAATTCATCAATGTTACTAATGGAATAACGCCGCGCCGCTGGCTGTATCATGCAAACACAGCTCTATCCACTTTGATTTCATCCCGTATTGGAACCGAATGGGTAACAAACCTTGATATGCTGCAGCAAATTGAAAACTATGCCGGCGATGTTGATTTTGTTCGTGAATTTATGCAAATTAAACAGCAAAACAAAGAAAAATTGGCGCAAAAAATTCTTAAATCAACCGGAATTGCTGTTAATCCTAAAAGCATATTTATTGTTCAGGCAAAGCGTATTCATGAATACAAGCGCCAACTAATGACTATTTTACAGGTTATCGGCGATTATTTGTCCATTGTTAAAGACAACATCTATCCCTCTTATCCCAAAACATACATCTTTGCGGGAAAAGCTGCGCCGTCTTACAATTTTGCAAAAATTATCATTAAATTGATTAATAACGTTGCGGATATTGTCAACCACGACTCCCGTGTAAACGATATGATCAAAGTTGTTTTCATCCCTGACTACAAAGTTTCTTTGGCAGAAACTTTAATTCCGGCTGCGGATATAAGCATTCAAAGCTCAACAGCCGGATTTGAAGCTTCAGGCACCGGAAATATGAAATTTGCACTTAACGGCGCTTTAACTGTGGGAACTTATGACGGTGCAAACATCGAAATACGGGAAGCCGTTGGAGAAGATAACTTCTATTTATTCGGTTTAAGAGAAGCAGAAATTGCCAGAATGCACAGTGAAAATTCTTACAAACCGTATGATGTGTATAATCAATCAGACTACATCAAACGTATCTTAAACACTCTGAACTCAAATATGTTTTGCGAAAAAGACTATGTTTTGCTGTTTAAGATTATTTATGAAGAGTTGCTATCACGTGATTATTATATGGTTTTGGCTGATTTGGAAGATTTCAGCAAAGCTTTGCACCGTGCCGAAAAAGATTATCAAAATTCGGAAAAATGGGCTAAAATGGCAATACTTAATGTGGCTCGTATCGGAAACTTCTCTAGCGACAGGGCGGTAATGGATTATGCCAAAAATATTTGGCACGTTTCTCCTGTTGACTAAGCAATAATTCTGTTTCATCAAATGGCGGTTTTTTAACCG
>CAVIWQ010000087.1:0-4526 GCA_963646605.1 Bacteroidaceae bacterium | reverse complement strand
AAATAAAAGAATATGTTCCAGAGGCATTAAAAGAAATTTCAAATTTAATTATTATCGAAGAAACACCTGATAAGCCTGTCGCTTTTATGGGAATAGATGGCAATAAAATAGAAATGCTGTTTGTTGCTGCTGACGAGCGGGGAAAAGGATATGGCAAAACATTAATTCAATATGGCATCAAAAACTATGCTGTTAATGAAGTAACCGTAAATGAACAAAACCCGCTTGCCATAGGCTTTTACGAACATCTAGGATTTAAGGTATACAAAAGAACTCCCTTTGATGAGCAAGGAAATCCCTACCCGCTCTTGTATATGAAGCTGCAATAAAAACAAAAATTTATTCACTCGAAAACAAACCTTTTCGGCATAATTGCGTATATATAGGACGTCTCAGTCCCAAACTTTTTGCCAGATTATCCGGTGTTATATCACAATACAGCGTTTGAAAATTTTCTTTGCCGTTTTTGACGGTTTTTATTGTTCCGCTCGGAAGTTCTGTTCGGCCTATACAAGATGAAAGATAAACAAAGCACTCATCATTGTCGTGCAAATTATCCATTGCCAATTTTCGCGCATATATGTTTAGTGTTAAATCCGCTTTTGAACAATCTTTCGTCCATGGGCTTCCTCCTCCTATCGGACAAGCCGTTGAATAAAAATCACAAGCCAATTTACGTCCGGTTACACCGCAATCAGCTATTGAAGCATGATAAGTGTAGCGTCCGGTTCCGTTAATAATAAGATTTTTAGGTTTTTCTCCAAGATTTTCAATCACAAAACGAGTTAAGTCTTCATCTTTGAGCATTGGTATTGCCACTACAACAGTTTCTATTTTTTCATCATTCAACGTCACCTGTGTTTTTATATCCAACCCTAAATTGGGCGATATTAACGCCTTTTGGTATAAAGCTTTATTCAATTTACGCGCTAAAAAAAGTTCACGATTGATGTTTTCTGTGCCCTGACAGGCATATCCGACAAAAACGCCCTGATCACCCCAGCCGTTTTGTTCTACGCCTCTGCTAATGTCAACAGACTGGCAGCCGATTAAATTGATAATTTCAATTTTAGACGGTTCAATAGCGTAAGATTTCCAAATTTCAGCATAGTCTTCTGTATATCCTATCTCGGCAAGTGCTTGTATAACATACTGTTTTAACTTTGATAACGAAACATTTCCTTTGATTTCGCCGCCCAAAACAACCGTATTGTTTTTAATCATCACTTCAACGGCATATTTGACTGAAGAATCTTGTTCAATCATACGATCTAAAATATAACTGGAAATATAATCGGAAATTTTGTCTGGGTGACCAAGCGACACCGCTTCTGCAGTTTTTTGCATAATTAATTCTCCTTGTTTAGTCCTCTGTTGCGGGACAAGTTAGGTTAAATCCACATAAATTGCTTTTTGCAATTTCGAATATAAGTCTGCACAGCTATTTATCAAAAGTCAATATTTTTTTGAACCTTTAACTATATCTGTACGTTTAAGCTGTATAAAAAAGTCGATTAGGAGGTAATATGAAAAAACAATCAATATTTATTACAACGCTGATAATAGGCATATTTTGCCAGACAAACGCTACTGCCGCTCTTCAACAACAATCCGGAGCAAAATTGTTTAAATACAGCACAACCATTGAAAAAGAACGCCCTCAACTCAATGATGAAACAAAAAAACTGATTGCAAACTATCGCCAAAATCCAACTGTTGAAAATTGGAATGCACTCCGCCGGCAAGCTGAAATTAACTATGACAAAGTGGTTGAGCGTAAAAAAGCCAAACTTGAAGAATTAAAAATGACTGCCCGCCATACCTCAAAAATAGAAGAAATGCAGCAAATTATTGATGAAATGCTCCGCGACCGTGAAAACCGTATAAACCAAACAATGAGTCGTTTTACAGATCCACGGTTACGCCCTAATTTCAGCAAAAACCAAAATGGTTATTTACCGGTTTTGGGAGCTGCGCAAAATGTTTATATCGCCTACACGCCTGTTACTAACTCCGAATATTTTGTTTTTGTAAACGAAACAGGTAAAAAAGTTCCCGATAACTGGATTAATCAAAAAATACCAACCGGCAAAGAACAACACCCAGTTACAAGCATCAGTTACAACGATGCCGTAGAATATTGCAACTGGTTATCTCAAAAAGACACAAACGCCGTATACCGACTGCCTACTGAAGCAGAATGGGAACTTGCCGCCGGTCATATGCCTAAAGATGCAGATATGAACTGCGGAGAAAATAACGGCACCTCATCAGTAACATCTTATGCGCAAACATTAGCAGCCTGCGGTGCTATTGATATGTGGGGCAATGTTTGGGAATGGACCTCCGATTCAAAAACAACAGATACCGGACAAAAAGAAATGTTTGTTAAAGGGGGAGCATGGAACACTCCGCGAACAAACTGCCGAACTGAATACAGGGATGAAACCCGCTCTCCTGCACTTGGATATGACACTGTCGGTTTCAGAATCGTAAAAGAACAATTACGATAATAAACAATCTGCAAAAAATGCAAAACCTTTTTATTTTCACCGATTTTCGGAAGATTTTTATACAAAAAAAGGAAGTGAACTGTTTCACTTCCTTTATTGGTGGATTCTGCCTGACTCGAACAGGCGACCAGACCGTTATGAGCGGCCCGCTCTAACCAACTGAGCTAAGAATCCATTGCTATCGGAAATAGAAAATATGCTAAAACTTTGTCTTAGTCAAGAGCTTTTTCTTACAATAGCAATATCTCATTTTGTATATATCGGAAATTCTTTGCATAAAGCAATAACTTCGGCTTTCACTCTTTGAATTTCCTCAGAGCAATCTCCTTTTGCCAAAGCATCGACAATATCACCAATCCAATGTCCGATTTTCTCAAATTCTGCCGCGCCAAAACCTCTGGTTGTTCCGGCCGGAGTTCCAAGCCTTATGCCCGATGTAATTTTAGGAGGCTGCGGATCAAAAGGAACTGCATTTTTATTGCAGGTAATATTGGCCAGCTCCAAAGTTTGGGCAACAACATCTCCGGTCAAATTTTTTGAACGCAAATCAACCAGCAGCAAATGCGTATCTGTTCCGCCGGAAACCAAATTTAAACCACGTTTTTGCAAAACTTTGCCCAATATTTTGGCATTATTTATCACATTTTCGGCATAGCATTTAAACTCAGGACTCAATGCTTCATGAAAACATACGGCTTTGCCGGCAATCACATGCTCTAAAGGACCGCCTTGTATCCCCGGAAAAATTGCTGAGTTAATCTTTTTGGCTAGTTCCTCGTTGTTGGTCAAAACCATTCCGCCGCGCGGACCGCGAAGAGTTTTATGCGTTGTTGTCGTCACCACATCGGCATATTCAAGCGGATTTGGCAATAATCCGGCGGCGACAAGACCTGCGAAATGAGCCATATCAACCATCAAATAAGCCCCTGCTTTATCGGCAATCCGACGGAAATTTGCAAAATCTATTTTTCGGGGATAAGCCGACCCGCCGGCAACAATCAACTTCGGACGATATTCTTCAGCCAGCCGCTCAACTTGTTCATAATCAATTAAGCCGTCTTTTTCTCTGACCCCATAAGCAACAGAATTAAGCCATTTTCCAGAAAAAGAAACTTTTGCCCCATGTGTCAGATGACCGCCGGCTTCAAGAGACATACCCAAAATTGTATCATTTGGCTGCAGCAAAGCGACATACACTGACATATTGGCTTGCGATCCAGAATGAGGCTGAACATTGGCAAAGCGGCAGCCAAACAATTTTTTGGCGCGTTCAATTGCCAAATTTTCCACTTTATCAACAAATTCGCAGCCGCCGTAATAACGCTTGGAAGGATAACCCTCGGCATATTTATTGGTTAAAACAGATCCCTGAGCCTCAAGCACCGCACGTGAAACGATATTTTCAGACGCAATTAGCTCAATTTGGTTTTGCTGCCGTTCCAATTCCTGACGAATCGCCGCAAAAATTTCCGAATCTTCGCTTTCCAAACTTTGTTCAAAATCCATTAGTCAATTCCCTCTTCTATTTTTGCGATTCGTGTATTATGGCGTCCGCCCTCAAATTGAGTATGCATAAAAATATCAATCCGACGGACAACATCATCAAAATCCATTGTCCGGCCGCCAAAGACTATCACATTGGCATTATTGTGTTTTTTAGCCATTTCCGCCACAAAATCATCATAAAGCAACGCGGCTCTGATGCCTTTTATGCGGTTGGCGGCAATAGATATTCCGATTCCTGTTCCGCAAATCAAAATTCCCAATTCTGCTTTTTTGTTTAGCAAAAACGAAGTCATTTTGTGTGCTATATCCGGATAATCACAAGAGTCTTCCGAATAAGTCCCCAAATCTTCCAAATTTTGCCCTTTTTGAGCAAAATAAGATATAAGCTTTTGTTTTAACTCAAATCCGCCATGGTCTGATGCAATTGCAATTTTCATTTTTAATGCCTTTCCGTAATCATTTTTTAAAATAATAAAACAAAAGCGACCAAAAAAAACATATTTTTGG
>CAVIWQ010000086.1:0-4529 GCA_963646605.1 Bacteroidaceae bacterium | reverse complement strand
GATTGGTTTATATCCAATTTTTTAGAGGCAGCCAAAAAACACCTTGATAGAATTACGCATTGCGGCAACAAAAAAGCCTATGTCAAAAAAAACTTTTTTGATGTTGTATCCCCTGTCCGCAATTTATCAGGCTCTACACCTTATTGCATTACAGCGCTGAACAGAGCTTTAATCGACGCCAACAATTTGGGAGGCGATTTAGATTATGTTCTCCCCAATCCCCGTTCGTCTGAATGTTATGCGGCTAATGAATGCAACGCTTTTGCCGACTTTTTACGAAAAAAAGGGTATGGTGATTGTATTGAAAGCGGCGCAATTAATTATAACAAACTTACCCCCGGAGATATTATATTAACTGTCCGCAACCATCGCGGCGATAGACATGCACGTCAATATTTAGGAAAAGTTAAAGGAAAGCACTATTGTCTTAATTTCAATATTGACGGTATCCGTGAATTTACAAATACTTCCGGTATTGTCATTCATATGAAAAAACTAACACATAAAGCCATTTTGCTTAATTTGGAACGAGAAAAGCTGATTGCAAGCCATGAAGAACAATTTGACACAATTATTCCCATGGAACAGGCACGTAAAATTCAAGACTATCTGGCAAAAGGCAGAAAAGATCAAAATTATCAAAATTCAATTCCTGAAAACTTTTTTGCCGGCGCGGATTTACCATCTGCTGTATCTGAAACAACTTTTGATTCACCTAAAAAATCAAATATACAAGTTGCGGTCATTGCCGATAAGCGGCGCAAGCAATGCGGGAAAGAAAGCTGAAATCAGAAAAACACAGAAGCGCGCAGCGAAAAAGCCGCTCCATAATCTGATTTTTTATTTTGCGCAGGATTAATATAAAATTGAATATCTGGCGTAAGCGTTGCCCATTTTGAAAGCCCAATAGCCCAATAGCTTTCAATAATTTTTTCATTTTTATGCGTTAAAGCGCTCTCAACAGCTTCAGCATTGATTTTATTGTAAGTAAAAGCCAATCCTATTTGATCCAACGGATTTCGGTCAAAAGGATTATTATAAACTCCTCCGGCAACCCAAGACATTTTAGCATCGGCTACATTTCCGCTGACACCGTTAATTCTGCCGAACAACGATAATTTTTTGCCCATATTCTGAGAAACATTTAACGACCAACCGTTTGTTGTTTGCGGCTGAGCCTTTACTGCCGGCTGATTATACAGCAAAATAGACAGCTCGCTTTGTCCGACATTCTTAATTATCGGGCTGTAAGCCGTATAAAAAAATCCGGTTAAATGCTTTTTGTTTAGTCTATCTGGTTTTAAACTTGTAGCTGTAATATTTTCCGCATTTTGCGCACCGAAAGCAAAAGTCCATTCCATACTTGGAGATATTTGTGCATAAGCTCCCAATCCGGCCGTAGGATAAGTAGAGGTTGCATTTTGCGACAAAGCATAATTAATAAAATTCACCTGTTGGTTGGAATCATAATTTGTACCATCAAAATTGTAGAGCGGAAACTGACCGAACGCTAATGACAGCCAATTATATTTTTCAGGAAATTGATAGGAATAATATAATTCGTCAAAAGAAGTTGATTTGCCGTCATAATCATTAATCGGCATAACCACACCTGTATTGCTCTCTATTTCCGCAGCTGTTTTTCCCCCATAACGAACAATATTATATGCAAAATTAAGCGTTCCGTTTCCGTACTCATTATTAAACATCTGCCAGCTGAAACTCGGATAAATCATTGTTTGAAACGCTGTTTTGTGCCCATTCGGTGTTCCTCTTTGCGGCATATAAGAAATATCGACCGCATAATTAAAACCAAACTCTTTACTTAGATAATTTTTAAATTCGGTATAATCTCTCCCAAATTGACTGAAAGAAAGATTATGTCTTTGCGTTGCTTCGGCGCTTCGCCTGACAGCTCCCCGATTTGCTCCTGCCGATACGGTTTGAGCCGAAAACAGAACAATGGTTAAAAACAACAAAAATAGATTTGTATTTTTCATAATCGACCGCCTCTTCATTTAAAAACCGTTTTTTATATATTCCTTTCAAAAACAATAAAAAGGCTTGTAAATCTTTAGTTTATAATGTCTTGAAAAAAAATCGTTTCCGATTACCTCATCACTGTAACAGCCAATAATTTTAATTAAGGAGAAAAAATATGACCGAAGGCGTTCGTTATCCGACTTTAGCATTTCAGACCGGAGGAGCGGGACAAGCTGATGTCGGTATTCCGCCGCAACCATTTGAAACATTTTGCTACGATTCTGCACTTTTGCAGGCCAAAATCGAAAACTTTAATGTTATTCCGTATACCTCTGTTCTTCCAAAAGAATTGTACGGAAATATTGTTCCGGTAGATAAAGTGGTCGGACAATTCAAACATGGTGCCGTTCTTGAAGTTATTATGGCCGGAAACGGCGCTAATCGCGACGAACATAAAGCTATTGCCACAGGTGTCGGAATTTGCTGGGGTAAAGATGCAAACGGTGAACTCATCGGAGGATGGGCAGCAGAATATGTTGAATATTTTGATACCTATATCGATGATGACATCGCCAAAACACATTGTGAAATGTGGCTCAATAAATCATTAAACCACGAGCTCGAAATCCGCGGTGTTCAAAAACACTCCGAATTTCAGCTTTATCACAATTATATTAACATCACCCAACAATTTGGATATTGCTTAACTTGCTTAGGTTTTCTGAATTTTGAACATGCAAATCCGGTAAAAGTGGCTTAATTGGTTTCGATAAGGGTTTTTGATTATTTTCAAAAATTTTGAGAAACCAATACCGAACGTGAGGCGGAACAATCTTTAACCGGTTGCTTCGCCTCCTTTCGTTAAAATATATGCAAAGGATTGTAAAATTATGGAAAAAGACAATAATACAACACAAGCAAACGGAAAACTTGGTGTTATGGCTCTGGCGGCGGTGGTTGTCAGCTCAATGATCGGAGGAGGAATTTATTCCTTGCCGCAAAATATGGCTGCTGATGCTTCAGTTGGAGCTGTTTTAATATCCTGGCTTATTACCGGATTCGGTATCTATTTTATTGCCGACACTTTTCGTATTCTTTCAGCTGCAAAACCAGAACTGACTGCAGGTGTATATATGTACAGCCGCGAAGGGTTCGGTCCTTATGTCGGATTTACAATAGGTTGGTCCTATTGGTTATGTCAAATTTGCGGCAACGTTGGTTATGCCGTAATAACAATGGACGCATTAAACTACTTTTTTCCGCCATATTTTGCCGGAGGCAACAATTTAGTGTCGATTATCGGCGGTTCTATACTAATTTGGGGATTTAATTTTCTGGTATTGCGCGGATTGAAACAAGCAACCTTAATCAACACCATTGGAACAATTGCAAAAATTGTCCCGTTGATTTTATTTGCACTAATCATTCTGTTTGCTTTTCATTTTGACAAATTTGATTTTAATTTTTGGGGTGAAAACACTCCCAAGCTGGGAAGCCTAAAGACTCAAATTCGAAGCACTATGCTTGTCACTTTATGGGCATTCATCGGTATCGAAGGAGCCGTTGTTTTATCCAAACACGCCAAAAATCCACAAACTGTAGGAAAAGCAACATTGCTGGGATTTATCGGCTGTTTGATTATTTATATAATGTTATCGGTTTTGCCTTACGGATATTTGTCACAAGCTGAACTTGCTGCTGTTCCCAATCCGTCAACTGCAGGCGTTCTCGAAAAAATTGTCGGTCCATGGGGGGCTTGGTTAATGAATATCGGTTTATTGATTGCGGTTTTGAGCAGTTGGCTGGCCTGGACAATGATTACGGCGCAAATTCCGCAAGCAGCAGCCGAAAACGGAACTTTTCCCAAACAATTTGCAACCGAAAACGAATACGGAGCTCCATCTGTTTCCTTATGGATTACAAGCGCTTTAATGCAGCTTTTCATTTTTATGGTTTATTTTTCAAACAATGCATGGAATACAATGCTCAGTATAACTGGAGTTATGGTGCTCCCCGCCTATTTTTCAAGCTGTGCTTATCTATGGAAAATATATGAAGATGGAGATTATCCGCAAGGTATTGCCATAAAAAGATCTGCTGCTCTATTTTCGGGCATCATCGGTTCGCTTTATGCCTTATGGCTGATTTATGCGGCAGGATTAAACTATTTATTGATGGCCGTCATTTTTATGGCAGCTGGAATTCCTATTTTCGTTTGGTCGCGCCGACAAGCTGCTCCGCAAGAAAAAGCTTTTACCGTAGGTGAATATGCTTTAGCAATTTTATTAATCACAATTTCTTTATGGGCAATATATGCTTTTTCACACGGAATTGTAAGCTTAAACTAAACAATAGCAGCATTTTTTATCAACGAGGAATGACATAGAGGGTGATAAAAGTTTTCCTTCACCGTCATCCCTCGTTTTTGAACGAATTTACAAAGGCCTACTCTCTCCCCGTCATCCCTTGTTTTTGATTGCAATCAAAAACGTCAAGGGAGCTTTTTCTCTTCCCGTCATCCCTCGAAATGCATTGGCATTTCGTCA
>CAVIWQ010000085.1:0-4628 GCA_963646605.1 Bacteroidaceae bacterium | reverse complement strand
TATTTATTTTTATCGCAACTGATTCGGGAAAGGTTTTATGTCGGTGGATGGTCTGCGGCTGTTTTTTGGGAATTGACGGATGATTTTCCGTTAGATATTTGGGTTATGTCGGAAACACCTCTTCCCAAAATATATCAACATGAAAACATAATCATTCGGAGTTTTCCCGTTTCGGCGGATGCTTTTGAGGGAACTGTGGAAAAGGAAAAAGGAGTATTGATATCCGACATTCATCAGACAGCCCTTGATGCGTTGTTGTATCCGATGGCTTTCGGGGGAATTCAATCTGCTCTGCAGGTATGGAAAAATTATAAAGCCCACCCATCGAAAGATATAAAGAAGATAATGTCTTATGCCTATAAAAGCGGAGATAAAAAAGTAATTTCTTTTTTGTTAAAGGAGTTTGCGAATGATTGAACGTAAAGAATTGGCGACCATATCCCGCAAAATTGGGATTCATGCAGAAATTATTGAACGAGATTACATGATTGGCATATTGGTTGACGCCTTTCGTCAGGTCATACCCGATGACTTTGCTTTTCATGGTGGTTCTTGTAAAAATAAGGCATATAACGGCTTTCCCGGGTTATATGATAATAACGAAATTGAAACCTATTTTTCGACAAATCGCTTTTCAACCGATATAGATGCATGGTTAAATCCTAAATTGGCGACTCAGGATCAAGTACGGGACATTATGGCACAAGTTTCTTTCGTCGTGAAAAAAGATTTTGGTATCAGTATTCCCATTTCTTCTATTGATATAAAGGAAAACAGAGGGCCTACGGCGCATCCTTTACCAATACCACGATTAGATGTCCGCCTGCCCTATTTAGGTCCCATGACGGGCGAAAATACGAAATTTCAACCGACAAAGGTTAAAATTGCCTTTGGCCCCAATGAAGGCCCCATTTTGCAGACAACGACGCAATTAATTTATCATCCCTATACAGATAAGGGAGAGAAGGTTTTATCGGCACGGTGTTTTTCTTATCCTGAATTATTTGCCAACAAATTATTTGCATTATACAATCGGCACAAAGCGAAAGATTTATACGATTTAACCTCTTTGGTTCAAAAATATGATATAAAGCCATACTATGCGGATATTCAAAAGGTATTAGAAATCAAAAAAGAGCGGTGGAAAAAGGTATTGCCTCGACAACCGAAAGATTTGCTGGAGGCACGCCAAGGGGCTCAAGCAGAATGGAAAACGGAAATGCCGAGTTTAATTAAATCGTTTGGTTGTTTTGAGGATGCCTGGCAACAATTTGAATCAATTTTCCTGGAAATGCAATCAATACGACAAAGACAAGCGAAGTGTCTTTTACATAATCATGCTTTGGAGCGATAGAATATAGCGATTTTAAGCGAATGATTGTAAAAATAGGAGTCATTTATTATCTGCTGAAGATATTTTTTCCTCTTGATTTTCGGGTTTAAAAGCAATATTCTTGTAAAAAACAAGGAGACAAAAATGAGTACACTTCAAGAAGCAATCCGTCAACGGCGGACTTATTATACGATTTCCAAAGAAAGCCCGGTGGCGGATCAAGAGTTGATTCACCTGATTGAAACGGCTTTAATGCATACACCTTCGGCGTTTAATATGCAGAGTGCGCGGTTGGTTTTACTGTTGGGTAAAAACCATGATTTATTTTGGGAAAACACATTAAAGATGTTAAAGCCGCTTGTTCCGGAGGAAAGAGTATCCACTACAGAGGAAAAAATTGCCGGATTCGCGGCCGGCTATGGGACAATTTTGTTTTTTGATGATACCAAAACGGTTCAAAAATATGCTCGGCAATTCAAACTCTATCACGATAATTTTCCGATATGGGCGCAACAAGCGAACGGTATGTTGCAATCAAATATATGGATGTTGTTAGAAGATGCGGGGCTGGGCGCCTCTTTGCAGCATTATAATCCCGTTATTGATGACAGTGTGCATAAAATTTGGGATATACCAGAGGATTGGCAACTGATAGCCCAAATGCCTTTCGGAAAACCAACAGCTTTACCGGGAGACAAAGAATTTATGCCGGTTGAAAAAAGAATCAAAGTTTTTGGAAAATAGAGGTTTTATATGTTTACGCGCCCCCGATTGGATATTAACCTAAATCGTATTTTGGAAAATTATACTTGCTTTTCAAACGCAAAGACAAATCCCAATACGCAAATGGGGGCGGTTGTTAAGGATAATGCCTATGGATTAGGTGATCAGGCGGTTGCGGACGTACTTTATAATCAAGGTGGATGTCGCGTCTTCTTTGTGGCTCATGGGTTTGAGGGACATCGGGTCAGGTTGGTGGCACCCCATGCGGATATTTATGTATTACAGGGGCCGGGAAAAGAAGACATAAAGTACTTTGCCGAGGATAATTTAACTCCGGTGATCGCCTCCCCTGCCCAACTGTCATTTTGGAATCGGGAGAAACCGAATCGTCAAAAGCCGGCTATTCAAATTGAAACCGGACTCAATCGATTGGGATTTCGTTTGTGTGATATAGAAGTTCTATCTGAACCCGAAAGAAATCAGTTCGGATTGGTGTTGTCTCATCTGGCTTGCGCCGATGAGCCGACGCATATCATGAATCAAAAACAACTGGATATGTTTCAGAAACTAACCTCCTTTTTCCCTAAAGCCCAACTGTCTTTATCGGCTTCGGACGGGTTTATGTTGGTGGCGGCATATCAGTTTGACATTGTGCGTTTGGGGGCGGTTTTATACGGATTAAATCCTGTTCCGGGATTTTCCTTGAAAAGTCGGAATGTGATTCAAGTAACCGCGCCGATTTTACAGATAGCCGATGTGCATCCCGGGGATTGTATCGGCTATGGTGCGGATCATATTGTGGACAAGCCCGGCAAAATTGCCATTGTTTCTATCGGTTACGGGGACGGTGTTTTCAGGAGCTTTTATCCGAAAGGAAAGGTTTGGTTTGAATCGGACGGGCAAATGTTTGGGGCTCCGATGATCGGTCGGGTATCCATGGATAACCTGATTTGTGACGTCAGCCGGATACCGACGGATATTTTAAATAAAAGTCAATATGTTACATTAATCAATGATTATTATACCGCAGATGATTTCGGCTCGGATGCTGGCACAATCGGATATGAAGTCATCAGTGCTTTGGGGCATGGTATCCGTTTTATTCGCACATATTCATCAAAATTTTAAAAATTGATATTGCTTTTTGAAAAAAAATGTGCATAATAAAACTCATTCATTGGGCTATCGTCTAATGGTAGGACAGCGGATTCTGATTCCGTCAGTCTTGGTTCGAGTCCAGGTAGCCCAGCCAAAACAGATAAGTCACCAGAAATGGCGATCTTTTTTTGTGTGTTTTCAATAAGCTGTTCTGATTTGTGTGCAATATTTCTCAAAATACCTATTTTTCAGCTCTACACAAACTCGTATTTTAAAAAAATCCTTTTTAATACTTCCTTATCGGGATACTAATTTTTCATCCCGGAGATAACTGAATGTGTTTGGACTAGATTTTGATATGTAAAAGCGTGAACTCAAACAGCCCATTTAACCTCGATTTTTACAAAATCAAAGTTGTTTTTCCAATTATAAAATCTCTGCCAAAAAGCAGAGATTTAATTTTTCGATTAAGTGATATCGATGTCATGAAGTAAAAAATTAAAAAACACTACTAGTGCAAAGGATGGCTACAAACCAGTTCTATTTCTATGTAAAATTTAATTACTTTTAACTATATTCCAATCTCTTTCTTTAAGTTTAGCTGTTTGATAAAATTCGGTAATCAAATTAATAAACTCTTTAAAATCTGGATTTTCTTTAGCAATACGGTCAATCATATCCCAATCAAGTTCTTTTTTTTCTATAGCAGGAATTAAAATTTGACTTTCTGAAGGATTTTCACAATTTAACTGGATTAGTCCTATATTGTGACCACTACACAATATACATAATTCATCCATTGCTTTTTCATCAATCGTTTGAGCTACTAAATATGAAAAATTTGCCCAACTTGAATTTGAAACTGTTTGGAAGAAATACTCTCTTACATTTGATAAGTTAATTTTTATCTTCACTTCAAATGACCATAAAGATGTCTTATTAAAAGCATGTTTGCTTGCACATGAAATAACGTCTATATCCCAACCATCAGAAAGATTTCTTAATCCTACGATATCTGGATGTAGCCATTTATTTCCATTACTCCCTTTTGAGTTCGAAGATTTTCTCTCATCTATTCTTTTAGGGTATATATTAAGCTCATTATGCAGATATTCACAGAGTTTAGGATATGAATCATGCTCTGGCTGTCCATTTGCTTTTAAAATTTTCTCAGCCTCTTTTATTTCTTGTGCGTCTGTTTTTTCAGAATAATAATATTTTCTTGGACGTTCTGCGGTTGTTTTAACATATTCTGAAAACATTCCTCTGGATCTTCTAGCACCAATTTCTGCTGTAACTTGCTTTATTAAAGCTTCTTGATTATCTATAGGTCTTATATTAGCTTTACTTCTACTCATTTTGGCAAGACATTCATCAGGCTTTATTTCATATACTTTTTCTGCAATTTGTCTTGCTGTAAAATATTTTTCAGGATTTTGTTTTAAGATTTCAACAACTGTTTTTGTTAAATTTA
>CAVIWQ010000084.1:0-4638 GCA_963646605.1 Bacteroidaceae bacterium | reverse complement strand
AAAAACTTTCGGCAAACTCATCAAACATTGTATTGCCCGAAGTTTGCGGTTCAAAGATAATTTTCCAACTGTTACCGTATGTTTTCTGCATAAAAAAATCCTATAAATGTCAATCTGTTGTTTACTAAATAAAGTTTATAGTATATAAAAGTTAAAAATTATAAAAACTTTTTGAAGAGAATATGGTATGAAAGCTTTAAAAATATTAGGTATAGTTCTGTGTTTAAACGGCTGTATTTACGCCGGAGATGTTTCTCTTTTTCCTCAGAGAGCCGATTTTGTTTCCGGTTTGAACGGCTATCAGATTAAATATCTTGATAAAAAGACCGAACAGCTGGCCGGCACCGAAACTTTACACGATTCAAGCTTTAAGGCTAACAAGCTTTTAACGGCCTACAAAGGGTATCCCATTGCAGACACAAAAAGTTATATGAAAAATTACTATGTTCAGGAATCGCTGATTGCGCCGACCAATGCCAAAATGACATCGGTTCTTTCTCCGGTAGAAATCAGCGGAGGCAAAAAGTATGATGTAATCGGTCAGGTTAGTATCGACGGCGTCGATTATTATCTGATTGCGTCGGGCAGTCCGGCTTATGTTCTTTTGGTAGATGAAAATTATGTTCTGCAAAAGCATTTAGGAACCATTCGCGGTGATAAATTGGTTTTGATAGAAGAAAAGTTTTTCATCAATCCCGAAAACTTTAAGTTTGAAGCTGTCACCAAAAGCCGTATGCTGCAAAGCGATATGGTTAAGGGATTTGAAATCAAATTCGAAGGCGTAACAAATGATGTTATTACATTTACGCTTATGAATTATGATGCGGGCGGAGCTACCGGCGAATTTACAAATTATAGTTTTGAAAACGCCCCCGGCATTGTTGAAATAGCCGGTGTAAAAATTAAAGTGTTTAGCGCTAATGACTCAAAGTTAGAGTATATGATTGTTGCTGAATAAAGTTGTTCTGATTAAAAACATAAGAAGATTGTAGGAGATTTTACAATGTCTGGACATTCCCAGTTTAAAAACATTATGTATCGCAAAGGCGCCCAAGACGCCAAAAAAGCAAAAGTTTTCGCCAAATTGGCTCGTGATATTACATTAGCCGCTAAAACAGGCTTGCCTGATCCCGATAAAAACCCTCGTTTGCGTTTGGCTATTCAGGCTGCACGCGCTGAAAGTATGCCGAAAGACAATATTGAGCGCGCTATTGCAAAAGCTACTCAAGTTGCCGGCGGCGATGATTATGTTTCTATGCGTTACGAAGGTTTTGGCCCCGGAAAAATTGCTGTGATTGTTGAGGCTTTGACTGATAACAAAAACCGTACTGTTGGCAATATCCGCACAATTTTCGGCAAACGCGGCGGTATTTTGGGCGACAGCGGTTCTGTTGTTTTCAATTTTGAACATATCGGATATATAAAATATCCTTTGGCTGCGGCCGATGCAGAAAAAATGTTTGAAAGTGCTCTTGAAGCTGGTGCCAATGATGTGGTAAGCGATGATGAAAATCACGAAATTGAAACATTGCCGGAAGATTTGGGAACAGTTACCGAAGCCCTCGAAAAACAGTTTGGAACACCTTCTGCTTCGCGTTTAGACTGGAAAGCCGTTGTTAAGGCCGATGTAACAGATGTTGAATTAGCTCGTAAATTCCTCGAATTTATTGATGCTTTGGAAGATGATGATGATGTTCAGCATGTATATCATAATGCGGAATTTTCAGAAGATGTTATGAAAGCTCTTGAAACAGAATAAGCAAAATGTTAATCAAAGCAAGAAATCCTCTGAAAAACTTCAGGGGATTTCTTAGTTTTTAGAGGTTTTGCCTAAATGGAATTTATTAATTTATTGCCAGCTGAAAATCGCCGTGAGTTTAGAATATGGCTGGCGGATAACCATAGCCAAGAAAAAGAATGCTGGGTTGCAGTCAAACGCGGAAAACCTCAAGAGAATAATGTGTTTTGGTATATAAATGCCGTTGAAGAAGCCATGTGTTTTGGGTGGATTGACAGCATAACTAAAAAAGTTCTGCCGGTGTTGCGCTTCAAAGATTTACACCGCGGAGAAAAGGAAGTGTGTGGTCAGAACTTAATAAGGAACGCTGCCGCCGTTTGGAGCATCTTGGTTTAATGACAGCTGAGGGAAAAGCTGTTTTGCCGAATATGAAAGAAAACGATTTTGTAATTGATTCAGATATTTTACAAGCTTTGAAATCTGATAAAATTGTTTGGAAAAATTTTCAGGGATTTCCTGCTTTGTACCAACGCGTTCGTATAGATACAATCCAAATCAAGAAAAAATATCCGGAATTGTTTCAAAAAAGGTTGAAAAAATTTCTTGATAACACAAAAAACGGAGTTATGTATGGCAAGTGGAATGATAACGGCCGTTTGTGGGGAGAATAAATAATTTATAAAAAGTCACAAACTGTTATTATTCTTTTTATTCCTATATATGAGATTGGCGTCAAATTCTTTTTTGTTTGTCTCATTTTGCCGAGTATTGTTTTTTGCCGGCTGGGTTGAGTTTGCGTTATCGTAATTATGTCCTTGTCTGAGTTTCTCTCTGAGTTCTTTCATATTTCTTTCTTTGTTGCGTTTGCTTTCTTCGGGAGTACGCTGCAAAACATCATCAGGCAATTTGCGGGTCATCCTTTCCCATTCATCTAAGCTATGTGATTTATCATTTAAATATTCTTTTTTCAAATCTTGCCAAAATTGTTGATCTTCAGGAAAGCCTTAATTTTTCCGCCTGTGCTTAATAAGTTTTTAGCAGAGGATAAATAATCATCAACACTAAAGTTTTCTCCGTATTGAGCTTTCAAAGCCTGAGCTTTTTGTGAAATTTCTTCAATCAAAAAAGTTGAGGTTTTATTATTTTCTGTGTTATTGCTCATAGCATAATCCCTTAATCTTTTCTAACAGAATATCATAAACAGGCAATATTATCAATGATATAAAAAAATGCACCTCGAAAAGTTTTCTGAGGTGCATTAAATTATATAAAACCAAAATGAATATTAGTCGTCCATTTCGGTCATGCTGTCATCTCCCATCATTTCAACAGTGAGATGTCCGGCATCGGCGCGGATTTTGTTTTCAATTTCATCAGCCACTTCAGGGTGGTCGCGTAAGAAAATTTTTGCATTTTCGCGGCCTTGTCCGAGTTTTTCGCCTTTGTAAGAGAACCAAGCTCCCGATTTTTCGACCAATCCGGCTTTAACACCCAAATCAATCAATTCACCGGTCTTTGAAATTCCTTCACCGTACATAATATCAAAGTCAACGGTTTTGAACGGAGGAGCAACCTTATTTTTAACAATCTTAACTCTGGTTTGGCTGCCGATAACTTCATCTTTATCTTTAATGGCTCCAATTCTGCGAATATCCAGACGTACGGAAGCATAAAATTTCAAAGCATTACCGCCGGTTGTGGTTTCTGGATTTCCAAACATAACACCGATTTTCATACGGATTTGGTTAATGAAAATAATCAATGTATTTGAGCGCGATACTGTCGAAGTTAACTTACGTAAAGCCTGACTCATCAAACGAGCTTGCAATCCCATGTGTGAGTCGCCCATTTCGCCTTCCAATTCAGCTTTTGGAACTAACGCAGCCACCGAGTCTACGACCAAAACATCAATAGCGCCGGAACGAACAAGCGTGTCAGCGATTTCCAAGGCTTGTTCTCCCGAATCAGGCTGTGAAACCAATAAGTTTTCTATATCAACACCGATTTTTTTTGCGTAAGACGGATCTAAGGCATGTTCGGCATCGACAAATGCGCAGGTTCCGCCTTTTTTCTGCGCCTGAGCAACAACGCTTAGGGCAAAAGTGGTTTTACCGGAACTTTCCGGACCATAAATTTCGATAATACGCCCTTTGGGAAGACCGCCGATTCCCAAAGCTATATCCGTGCCGAGTGAACCGGTAGAAATTGCTTCAATGTCAATGTTGGTGTTTTGTCCCAGCCTCATAATTGAACCTTTGCCGAAAGTCCGTTCAATTTGGGTCAGGGCAGCATCAAGAGCTTTATCTTTTTCCATATCTGTTTATTTTCCTTTTACTGTTTTACTGTGTCTACTATCCGACAATTTGCAATAAAATACAAATCAGGACTTCAACTTATCCGCTGAAAAACAATATGTTCTATTTTTGTTCTTATCGCAAGAACTTTTTTAAATTGTTTTACAAAAAAATAAAAAAACATAATATACATAGTAAAATATCAAAGGATGATGACTATGCTTGAAGATGCTCGTAAACTATTGGAACAAGAATATAAAAAATCTTTATCTGCCGTGAAAGACAGTGCTTATTACACGGCGTATGCTGAAGAAAAGCTTCATCACTCATTACAGGTGTCAGGCGCTGGAAATTATATTATCAAACATGAAGACTTTTTCAGGCAGCGGACGCCGAAATTTATAGAAACGGCCAAAACAGCGGTTTTGTTGCATGATATTGCCCGTTTCGACGAGATAACGGCTCGTTTTTTGCGAGGTGAAAAAATTGATCACGGCGTTGCTGGATATGAAAAGCTTTCAGCAATTTCCAATTACAGCCATATTTTAGTTGCTTTGCCGATAAAACATCATGGGCATGTTAAAGAGGCTTTTTATAATGATGATG
>CAVIWQ010000083.1:0-4689 GCA_963646605.1 Bacteroidaceae bacterium | reverse complement strand
ACCTCAGATAGTTCATCAATTCTATCCGCTTTGGATATTATCGGTTTAATCCACAAAAAGCAAGAAAATTTCATTACTGCGCCTCATAACAAAAATCCCCCTGCTTTGCTATAAACAGGGGGATCGAATTTTTAATGCAAACAGATTAAATGTTTTTTGTAATATCCGCTGCGATTTGTTCAACTGTCAAATGATTGCGTTGATAGAGCTCATCCAGCGGTGTTCTGTCGGTAAACTCTTTTTTGGCGCCAAAATTCAAAACTTTCATTGCTGAAGTTCCATAAAATGAAGCTATTTTTTCACCAAAACCACCATTGACAATTCCATCTTCCAAAGTAGCAACCAAACTATGATTTGCCTTTAATTCATTTAAAACATTTTCATCAATTCCACTCAAATAACGCGGATTAATCAAAGTTGCATTAATGCCTTTTTCTTTCAGTTTATCGGCAACCTGCTGTCCCAAGCCGAAAAAGCTTCCGGCGGCAATCAAAGCCACCTGACTGCCCTTTTGCGCTATTTGATAACGATTGAGGACACCATAGTCTTTTTCAACAGCTGCTGCGCTGTGTGTCACTACTGATGGTATACGTATTACAACCGGATGTTTGTTTTGGTCAACAGCCCAATCCAACATGGATAAATATTCTTCTTTTGACGTCGGAGCCAAATAAACAATATTCGGAATATTCGAAATCATCGCAATATCAAAACAGCCCAAATGGGTTACATCCGCACTCGAAATTCCTGCCCACGAAACCAAAATAACAGCCGGATTGTTGTTTATGGCCAAATCCTGAGATAATTGGTCGTATGTGCGTTGAATGAAAGAACTCAATACCATATAAACAGGTTTGCACCCGCCTTTGGCTAACGCTGATGAAAAAGCAACCGCATGCTCTTCGGCAATGCCGACATCAACAAAATTTTGCCCCAGCTTTGCTCTGCGCTCCGGTGTTAAGCCAACAGCCCCTGGAGTTCCGGCATTGACAGCCACAACCGTTTTATCTTTGGCAATTTTATCGATTAAATAATCATAAGTTATATCGCTGTAATTTTCACCCGACATATCAATTTTGGCTTTTCCGCTTTCGATTTCAAACGGAACATTCCAGTGCCAACGTTCCTTGTTTTCTTCTGCCGGTTTATAGCCTTTGCCTTTCAAAGTACGAATATGAACCACTGTCGGGCGCGGAGTGTCTTTAACCTGTTTGAAAGCTGCAATCAAGCTTTCAAGAGAGTTTCCATCTTCAACATACAGATAATCAAACCCCAGAGCTTTGAACATATTGCATTCGGCTGTTCCTTTGGTTTCGCGCAAAAGACGCAAATTGTTATAAAGTCCGCCATGATTTTCAGCAATCGACATCTCATTGTCATTAACCACAATGATAATATTGCCGTTCAGCACCGCTGCATTGCTGAAACCTTCCAAAGCCTCACCGCCGGACAAAGAACCGTCGCCGATTAAGGCTATCACATTATGTTTTTCGCCCTTCAAATCACGTGCTTTTGCCAAACCGCAAGCCAAACTTACCGAAGTTGAAGTATGTCCGACTTTAAAAAAGTCATGTTCGCTTTCATCAGGATTGGTATAGCCGGAAATAACCGACATACCTTCTTGGGTTAAAAATCCGTTTTTACGGCCGGTCAGCAACTTGTGCGGATAGCTTTGATGCGAAACGTCATAAACGATTTTGTCTTTAGGAGAATCAAAAACATAATGCAGCGCTATCGTTGCTTCGACAATTCCCAAATTAGGTCCGACGTGTCCGCCGACCATACTATCACGATTGAGAATCGCCTGACGAATCTCATCAGCCAGACCGTTCATTTCGTTAATACTAAAATTTTTCAAATCTTGCGGCGCATTTATGCGATCCAAATATGTCATATTTATCTCCTTTGAAAATTCATAATCTACTGCATAATAAATTTTAGAGTTAACTTTAAGTCAAGCGTTTTTTTATTTTTTATCGCCGTTTTGTTCTTTTGTTTCTACCAAAGTGTTTTCAAAAAACTTTTCAATAACGTCAAACGGTATCAAATCTTTTCTGTCATACAAATCGACATGGTCGGCTCCCAAAACCGAATAGAGTTCTTTCGGATCTTCCGCCACCAAAAAAGCATCTTCGCTGAAATTGCGTGTATGGGCTTTTTCACCGACAATAAACAGAATCGGACGCGGAGAAATCAAATCGACCTGAGCAGTCGGATTATATGCCATCAGCGCCGGAATATCCGACAGATAAATATCGGGATGAGCGCGCGGGTGTCTTCCTCTTTCTGTTTGGTAATAAGCATAAAAAGCTTTGTCTGCATCAGAAGTTTCGGCTGTTATCTTTTCGGAAATAAAACCTACTGTTTGACCTTTTTTGCCATCCAATTCAGCAATACGGGCGTTTGAATACTCTGCCAGATTGTTTTGAAGCTCTTCCTTATTTTTATTGCCGTCCGCACCTTGCCTGAATTGGCGTCCCAAATCATACATATTGATTGTTGTTACGGCCTTCATACGCATATCAGCCGCAGCTGCTGCCAATGCCCACGCACCGCCGCTGCTTATACCGATAACACCGATATTTTTTTCATCCACCTCGGGACGATTGCTTAAAAAATCAACTGCCGCCCGAAAATCCTCAACAAAAATTTCAGGAGAAACCGAATATTTTGGCTGTCCTCCGCTTTCGCCCATAAATGAAGAATCAAAAGCCAAAGTTGCAAAACCGCGTTCGGCTAATGTTTTGGCATATAAACCCGAAGTTTGCTCTTTAACGCTTCCTAACGGACCGCCGATAACGATTGCCGGCAGTTTTTTGCCTTGCTCTCCAGCCTTAGGCAGATAAAAATCAGCAGCTATATTAATCCCGCGCCGATTATAAAAAGAAACTTTTTGGCTGACAGCTGAATTTTTTTCTTTGTTTTCGTCTATTGTCTGCGCATAGGCTTCTGTAAATAAAAACATTGCCGCTGCAGCAAAAAACAAGAATTTACATAATTTATACATCGCAATCTCCTTATATCAGATGAAATAAATTATTTATTAGAGCTAACTTCAAGTCAAGTCTTTTTATTGACAAAAAACTTTTTTTATGTTTTAGCATAAGTTAAGGAGAAAAAAATGGGATATTCTATCGGGCAAGTTGCCAAAAAAACAGGTTTGACCGCGCATACACTGCGCTATTATGAAAAAGAAGGTCTGCTGCCTTTTGTCAGAAAAAACAGTTCGGGACTGCGTGTTTTTACCGACAATGACTTAGGCTGGCTGTCTATGATTGAATGCTTGAAAGATACAGGAATGCCTCTGAAAGCCATCAAACAATATATTGATTGGTTCACAGAAGGAGATTCCACTTTGCAGCAACGTTACGATATGTTTTGCAAACAAAAAGAAAATGTCGAAAAACAAATTGCTTTGTTTCAAAAACATCTCCGCAAAATCAATTTTAAAATGGCGCTCTACGGAAAAGCTTTAGAATTGGGCTCTTTTGAAAAAGCAATGGCTGATAAAGAAATAGAAAAATTGAGAAAAGAAACTTGCGAATAAATTACAGATTTTTCAAAATATCCTTATAATAGTTTAAAACAATTCGTATTTTAGGAATATCTTTAATACTGTCGTGCGTTACCAAATAAATTGTAGAATTTGTTTCACAAGGAATATTGTCCAAACAGACAAGTCCAACGCCTTCTTTGGCAAAATTCATCGGCATAACGCCTATGCCTCCGCCGTTCATTATCATATCATTGACCGCAAACGTGCTGTTGGATAAAAACAGCCAACGCGCATTGCGTAAAAGTTTTGGAGCTTCTTCCACCCATTTTTTGCAATCTCGTTTTAATATCAAGCGGTGGTGCAGCAAAATATCTTCTATACTTTGAGGATAATCGTGATTTTCTAAATATTTCTGAGAAGCAAAAAATCCACATGGCGTTTTACGTTCGGCAATAACTACCAAATCATTTCCCTTTGGAATATGATAGCTCAAACCAATGTCATAATCCAAATTGCTCATATTCGGAACTGAATTGCAGGTATCTACAAAAACTGACAAATTCGGATACTTATCAAGAAAATCACGCAAATGGCGAACATAAATGTTGCTGCGGACATTGCTTTCATAAATAATTTTAACTTCGCCTTTAATATCGGAACTAACAGGAACAACATTGTAAGCCTGTTGAAGATTATTCTTTATTTCTTCGGCTATTTCAGTTACCTGTTCGCCTTTAGGCGTAAGAAAACATCCTTTTTCATCAGATGCAACCAGTTTAACGCCGAGTTCATTTTCTAAATTACTCAAATATTTATTCAGAGTGTCTATTGAAGTGTTTAAAAACTTTGCAGCCGTACGTTTTCCGCCATATTTCTTAATAGCATGGAGCATCATAATGCCTTCCATATTCATAAGGTCACGTTTACTAAACATTTTATCCTCACTTCAATAATATTATATCTAATTGAAAAATATAGATAATATTTTATTATAAAAAACTAATAGTTGCAAGTTTTTATTGAAATATATTATCGAAACTCAAAATTTCAACACAAAAAAACGGCTTCGAACTATCTAACCAGTCCAAAGCCGTGTACAAATCACAATAGAAAGGAAAACTATGCAGTAGGTTCTACAGCATAATTACCGTTCCGTTTTCTACGATTGTTATAATCGTCACGAGATTTCTGAT
>CAVIWQ010000082.1:0-4969 GCA_963646605.1 Bacteroidaceae bacterium | reverse complement strand
TTATTAAGAATATTATAAACCATAAAAAAATAAAATTATGAAAGAGAATGAAGTAAAAATCGGTGCAACTAGCAATTTGAACAAAAAAACAGCTGCTGAAAACGGAGCTAAGTTCATAGAGAATATGATTGCTAGCAATGGTTGGGATCAGACTTTAACAAAGGCTCAGAAGAAAGCTGCAAAGAAGATGGCTAAGGAGTTGTTAGAAGCTCGTCGTATTGATCAAGCTACCTTTGAGGCAATTCTTGCCCAGCTCGATGCTTAAAGCTTTTGCTTTTCTTTCTTAAAAGAGTGTTAGTCATAAAACTAACACTCTTTTTTATTTTCAATAAAATCAACAACTTTATCCACTAAGTTTTTATCAGGACAATATTTGGCAAAAAGTTTCATAAGAATTTCAAAATATCCACGCTGACGATAAATTTTAAGAGTTAATGGATAATTAAAATCAAACTGCCATGAAATACAGCCCAATATCCTGTCTGACATTGTTTTTATATCAGAATGTCTTATAGTTTGAGTTGCAAAAAACTGTTGCTGAACTGCATCGGATACAGTCTGATATTTCAAATTTTCAGGTAAGCAATGAAAAAAAACATCATTTTCCAAACTATTTGTTTCATTATGCAATCGGTATAAATCCAACTTATCCGCATCACGTACCAATTTTATCATTGCCGTACATTGTTTTTGCACTTCAGGTTCAAGGTTTTGATATTCAGGATCATTATAAAAACTTTCTATCATATGCCCATGGTGGCGTACGGCTAATATAATTTTTATATCATTGTAGTTTTGAGTTTGAGCTAAAATTTGGCTTCCGAGAACACCGTGATCATACTTTTGCCCAAATAATCTTAAATTTTTATTTTTATAACTTAAAACCACCTCCTCAAAGCGGCCTATATCATGAAAAATCAGCGCTTGTTCACATTGTTTTTCAAACTCAGCTATATTGCAATAAGGTACTTCTCCGCTTTTTATCAACATAAGACCATTGTGTAACACTTTTTGTGAATGAACAAATTTTCGTTTGAGTGTAGCAACGCAAAGTTCATCATTTTCAACCTGTGATAACGCATTTTGAAATGTATTTTTCAGGAAATTTAAATCTTTTATGTTCATTTTATTTTCTCAATTTTCTCTTTGAAAAATTTATTAACTATTTTAAATTTGTCAAGGTCTCTGTTATTTGCAATAAATAAAACACCTGTTTTCAAAAAAACAACCGCAAGCCTTTTTATTAAAGCTCACGGTTGTTTTAGTTTAGCTAAGCCTGATTGGCCAAAGCAATTACCAACAAAAAAATCATAACTGCGATAATAGTGCCGAAAACTTTTGTAGCTTCCCAATCACTTTTTTTATCTTCCCCATTTTTACTGAGTGTTGACAGATAAAATAAAACGACAAGCACAATTAAAATTGCAAAAAGAAACATAATTGTAAATTGTTAAAAATATAAATTTTGTATGATATATAATCATATTTTGTTTATTTTGTCAAATCTGTATTTGTCTCATGATAAACCACAAACGGCTTTCCGTTTGGTTTAAATAACCGTTTGCCGTCAAAAAGTCTATCAGTGACGATTCATCATTGATAGCGCCTTTATAATTCCAAAACCCCATATCCGAGCCCTTGCGGCTGTCATAACCCAAAGCTTTGGCCAATCCGCTTTCGGTGTCAATACCGCCCGCCTGCCTTATAGCGTCGGCAAGGCTTTCGCCCGCTCTTGGAATACGGGCATACAAGGTTTTGCGCAAATTGGCTATATCACGCAGGCTAAGTCCGTTCACTGTCAATTCCTGTCCGCTTGCCGCGCCTTTCAAAATCTTGGCCAATTCCGCGCTTTTGCCTTTCAAATCCCTAATGTCAGGCAAATTTTCTTCTTCTCTGGCAAACAGCTCATTAAAAAACGCGTCCACCTCTTTACTGGGCTTAACAAACTTTTTCACAATGCCATAAGCGTCCAACATCCATTGCTTTGCCCTTTCAAACAAAGAGCGGCTTGCCTCGTTAGGCGATTCATTATAATAAATATAGCTGGTTCCCAAATCAATCAACTGTTCCATTTTCGCGCGCTGACGTGCAATGTCGGAATAGCTTTGCACGCCCAAAGCGTCATAAAGCCCTTTCAGCTGTTCAAACTTTCCGGCTTTTTCAAGTTCTGTCAGATAAATCGGCAAATAGTGGTGCAGCAGCTCATGCACAAGGGTTGTCGAGTTTTTGCCCTGAAACAGCGTAATCAGCTTTTTAGCCGGTTCATACTGCCCGAACACCTGATAAATCACTTTTTCTTTTTGGCTTTGCGCCTGCGCGCCGAACGGGGCTTTTCCCCTTCCGCCTTCCAGCCCCAGCTCTCCGGTTTGATAAAACTTTTGAATAACCTTAACGTCTTTAGGATTAAAGATGACAAAACACCTCCCGTCTTCTTGTCCGTCATAGGTAATGCCTTTTATGCCATATTTCTCAAGAAGCTGTGAAGCCGCCTTATCTGTTTCTTGGTTTATTCCTCCCTTACCAAAATAACCTGATATAAGTTTGTAAATATTTTTCCCTGATTTACCGTTTATTCCTTGTTCTTCACCTTTCAGCCCTATTTCATCTAAAGCATTTAAGATAGCGTCTTTTACAATATCAGACTGCTCGCTAAAGGGCTTTTGCTCATCCAACAAATAAGGATTTTCCGGAATATCCACCTCATGGACTTGGCCGCCTAGATATTTAATTTCTTCTATATCTTTTTTAGTTAGAGTATTAAAAAACTTACTGGCTTTTTCTGTTTCTTTAATTTGTTTTGAATATTCAACAACTTCTTGTGTCGAATTATATTCTTGAGCCTCTTTTAAAAATTCTTTTAATTCTTGTAAGTTATCTTTATAATCTTTCTTTATTTGTTCTATGCTTATCTGACTTTCCGCTAATTTGTATAAAGCATCAAATTCAGGCATAGTATTATCATAGGTTTTACCCTTAAATGATATTTTATTTTTACCAACAAAATCTTCTCTATATCTCTCAGCCACATCTCTGTTAAGCGCATAATACAAACCCCAGCCATGCGCTTGCGCCCCCTCGCCGGAGCCGATAGCCTCAAGGCTGGGTTTATCATAATCAACACGGCTGCCGGCAAATGCCCGCTGATAATAAGATTTATTGACAATATCAGATTTTTGTATTACACTGTTATCAGTCTGTGATAGATGAGCATTGTGTCCCGTCAGCAGGCTATTTTTTTTATCCTTAACATATTTAACCTTTTTCTCGGCAAACGCCTTTTCAATCATATTGTCGATATTATTGCGACCATAAAAGCTGGTTATCATGTGATAGCCGCCATCATTTTTAGCCGGAGAGATAGCCGCAATCATCTGCTTGCCGTCCTTGTCAAAAGCATCCAGCACCGCCACATAAGCATTTTTGTTGGTTGACTTATCCAGCGCAGCAAACACCATTATCGGATCAGCATACAAATCCGGCAGATTTTCCACCACCGCCATCGGCACAGCGTGCTTTTGAATTGTGTCTTTTATGATTGTCTTTTTGTTTGTATTCACTTTGGCCGCAGGTATGCCAATTTTTCTATACACAAAAGGCAACCTGCCAAGCCTTATTGTCTGTCCGACATTTCCAGCCTCTTGTTCTGCACTGCGCAAATCGGCGATATAATTGCTTTTTTCAACCCTGCTTGGCTTAAACATATTGTCCAAATAGCTTTGCTCTCCGGCGATTCCGTTTTCAGCCGGTATGTATGCCGCCTCAGTGCCATCAGGAAAAACAACCAGCGCGTCAGCGTTTTTAATATCTTGCGTGCTCTCTACACTGGTTGCGGCGCGTTCTTCATCGCTCATATTCATACGCGCTTGCGTATTACGCGCCTCAACCTCACCGGCAAAAGCCCTATAAATCTCAAACGTATCAGCCTCAGACAGCTTAGATTTCGTTTCATCTAAAGCCTCTTGCCATAAATCACGCCCTTGTATAGCTTTATAAGCATTTTCTACACGGTCAGCATCAATACCTAAATTATCCAGCAGTTGATAATATTCTTTTTCAATTTTGGTAACTACATCACTATCAAGGCTATCATCAAATATTGCATTGAGGTATTTTGCATAAGCTCCGGCAATAATACTTGCGTCTTTATCAGAAATATTATCAGCCTTTAGTTGTTCAACCATAGCCTCAGCAATTTTTCTATCTAGCGCCTTATGAAAATCTTTTGCCTCTTTGGCTTTAATGATTTTTTTATAAGCATTAGCCAGCGCCATATTGCCGCCGCGGCTAAAGTTTTCCCTGTCTTGAATAACGTGCTGTATTTCATGCATTAACGTTGATTTTATTTCGTTTTCATCAAGGCGCGGATCCAAATAAATGGTATTTTCTTTCTGTGAATATCCGCCTTTGCTTAAATCTTCAGAGGCTTGCAACTTTACGGTCATATTTTTTAATGATGGATAAGCCGTATACAACTTATCATGCTTTAATACCTCACCAAGCGTGGTTTCAGGATCAGAAACATAACCGTGACTTATATCATAGTCAATTTTTTCGATCTCATCATAGCGCTTAGAAATTAAATCATCTAAATAGCCGTCCAAATAAGCCTCGGCATTTGTTTTTCTTTCCTTTTCAAAAGCCTTAATATCGCTCAATAATTGTTCACGCTTAGCGTATAGATTATCAAGCGAGCTTATATTTTCTAATACTTCACTATTTATCTTTGCGTCTTTATCGGATATTTCAAAACGCCATTTTGAATCAGCACCCTTAAACCAACCGGTTTGCCTCCTTATAAGCTCAGAATCATACCCCGCATTATCCATAGCCTTTGCCTGTTCAAGGCTTGACATATCGGCGGTTAAAGCATTTTCCCCGCCAAATTGATAATAAACTTCCCCTTTCTCTTCCCCGCTTTCTAAGCTTCTGGACAATTCATTATACTTTTTAACCTTTGTTACCAAAGCGC
>CAVIWQ010000081.1:0-5020 GCA_963646605.1 Bacteroidaceae bacterium | reverse complement strand
GTTTTTGTTTGTTGGGTAATTATAAAACCTTCGGATATTGTGTTTTATTTAGAACATCCTTTTCGTCTGATTGGTATTTTATCGGCTTTGATTGGTGTTATTTATGCTGTTTCATCTTATCGGCAATCAAAACGCAGCGCTCAAGCTTTGCGCTATATGGTTCCTTATATTTTAGCCAGCGCTTTATGCGATGCGTTGAATAAATTTTGTATGAGTTTGGTGCCGCAAAACAATTTGGCATCTGGAAGTTATTTTTACATTATGATAACTGCAATTGTTGTTGCATTTGTCAATCTGATGATTTTTAAGCATGAGGGGGGAGAAATTAAGCATCTTTACCAAAACCGCAATTTGAAATATGCGCCGGTTATGCTTTTACTTATGATGATGATGGCTTTAAAAAATTATGCAATGTTCAATGCTCCCAATCCGTCTTTTGTTACTGCGATAATGTATGCTTATGTTATTTGGATTATGCTTTTTGCTCTTGTCCTTCGCCGTTTGCACATAAATTGCCCGCATAGAGGCTTGCCTGCCGGCAAAGTTATTTTGTTGCTTATTTCAATAGTTTTGCTAATCTTGGTGGAGAAGTGAGAGGACTAAAAATGATGCAAGAATTTCCAAATCCAAATGTGGTTTTTCCGAACGAATATAAAACTTCATGTTTTATCAAAAATGTAGTGAAAGCGCCGAATATTATTATCGGTGATTATACATATTACGATGATGATGAACATGCTGTCGAATTTGAAAAAAATAATGTTTTGTATAATTGGCCGATTTTCGGTGATAAGCTGATTATAGGCAAATTCTGCCAAATAGCTAAGGGAACGCGCTTTATTATGGGACCGGCCAATCATCGTTTGTGCAGTGTGACAACTTATCCTTTTAATGTGTTCGGAGGCGCTTGGAGTGAAAATACGCCGCCGCATTTATCTCAATTGCCTCATAAAGGAGATACGGTTATAGGCAATGATGTTTGGTTGGGGATGGAATGTTTGATAATGCCCGGAACCAAAATTGGAAACGGAGCAATCATCGCTTCTCGTTCCGTGGTTTCAGGCGTTGTTCCTCCATATACTGTTTATGGCGGAAATCCTGCAAAATTTATAAAACAACGTTTTGATAATGAATTGACTGAATTGCTGCAAGAATTATGTTGGTGGAATTTACCGCCTCAGCAGCTGGCTGCAATTTTACCGCTGTTGTGCGATGCCGATTTGAAAAAAGTAAAAAAACAGATAAAGGAAATTTTAGAAAACAAAAAGATTGTATAGAAATATATTTTATGCTACAAAATCAATATATTCAAATTAGTATTTTTATAATTAAATTCTAAATTTATGGAACAAGTTGCTCTTTTTAAGGATTATATCCTTGAGTTTATTGCGTTTTTTGCCGTAGCTATTATTGTTCTGGCCGCTTTTTTGGTTCGAGAATGCTTATGGATGAAAAAAAATGCAAAGCATGCTGTTTCTTCTGAAGAGGCAAATAAACACAGTGCTCAAACTTTTGCATGGGTATGTGTGTTTTTGTTTATTTGGGTAGCAGCAATTTTAGCCTATACTTTGCATGTAACAAACGGCAGATGGTTTGAATACGCGCTTATCGCAGCATCTTCCGTAGGTGGTGTTTGTTTAAGCATTGCTTTACTGAAGAGAAAATTTTAACAAAAAAACACCGGTTCGCTTGAAAAGTAGAAACCGGTGTTTTTTTTTCGGATTAAAACTCAGTAGTATCTGACTTTGCCGTTTGTTTTTTTGGTTTGTTCCGAAATATAATCTTCTAATTCCCGCAATGTGATATAACCGTCTTTGTTTTTATCTATTGTGTCAAACTGTTCGTCCGGTTCTTGATAAATTCCTTCTTTGCGTGCTTTGCGGATTTGTTTTTTAGTTTCTCTTGATTCTTTATACTTTGTTTTAGCGCCAAATTCTTCTCTGCTGAGCCTTCCATCCTGATCTTCATCATACATATTCAATTGATACATAGCGTTTTTTTGCGATTTGCCGATGTAATTAGAAGGAGGGTTGAATTTTGCATTGGCAGTCTGACAAGTTAATAGACCGAATGCGGCAATATATAAAATATTTTTTATTACAGTCATTTTTATCTCCTAATAAAAGTTTTTATTATCAATAAAAGCTGAAAGTCCAAGTTCTACCAATTGCCCATCTTGCAAACTGACTTGTTTGTCCATAGATTTTGCAAGTTCCATATTATGTGTAGCAATAAGGGCGGCAAGACCGGTTTCTTTAATAATGTTCAATAAAGCTTCAAAAACAATATCTGATGTTTTTGGGTCAAGGTTTCCCGTCGGCTCATCAGCCAGCAATAATTTAGGCGTGTTTGCCAGCGCGCGTGCTATGGCAACGCGTTGCTGTTCGCCTCCTGATAATTCGGCCGGACGATGGGTGAACCGTCCATCAAGTTTCATTTTATCAAGCAGCCATTTTGCGCGTTCTTTAGCTGCGTTATAGTTTTTGCCGGCGATAAGCTGTGGAATCATCACATTTTCAAGGGCATTAAAATCCGGCAGTAAATTGTGATATTGATAAACAAAACCCAGAAAATCACGGCGGAGAGATGTTCGTATGCTGTCATTGGCAATAAAACAATCTTGCCCGTCAAGAAAGATATGTCCGCTGTCAGGAAGTTCCAACAATCCGGAAATCTGCAGCAAAGTAGATTTTCCTGAACCCGAAGGACCTATTAAAGCCACAATTTCACCGGAAGCTATTTCAAAATCAACATTGCGCAAAACATCGAGCTTTTGTTGTCCCTGACAAAAAGATTTACATATATTTTTTAAACTCAGAATATTGTTACTCATAGCGTAAAGCCTCCACCGGATCCATTTTTGCAGCGCGATAAGCCGGATAGATTGTGGCCAAAAATGATAATAGCAATGAGATAATCACAATGACAACGACTTCGGAAGTTTCGACCTGAGCCGGCAATCTTGATAAAAAGTAAATTTCGGCGGAAAACAAATCTCTTCCCGAGATTGCCTGTAAAAATTGGCGTATGTTTTCAATGTTGTGGCAAAAAAGCAAACCTAAAATAACGCCGATAGCTGTTCCAACCACGCCGATAAAGGCTCCGTCAATAAAAAATATGCGCATAATCATACCTTTTGTGGCGCCCATAGTGCGCAGAACGGCTATATCGCGTCCTTTATCTTTAACTAACATAATAAGTCCGGTTATGATGTTGAAAGCCGCAACCAATATTATCAGTGTTAAAATTAAAAACATAACATTGCGTTCAACATCGATAGCGTTAAAAAAAGCCGCATTAGACTGTTTCCAGTCAAAAATATATGCCGTATCCCCGATGCTGCTGCGGATAATTTCACGTGTTTGTTGGAGTAAAGCGGGGTTTTTGAGTGTGACATCAATATTGGTAACTCCATCGCCGATACCGAAATAAACTTGCGCTGTTTCTAACGGCATAAAGATAAAATTGGCATCATATTCGTACATGCCCAGTTCAAAAGTTCCCGCAATGCGGTAAGATTTCATCCGAGGAACAGTGCCGAAAGCCGTGATTTTTCCGTTAGGCGAAATCAAAGTGATTTCATCTCCCGGAACTAACCCCATTTTTTGAGATAGACGGTAACCGACCAAAACATTGTTGCCTGTAAATTCATCAAGGTTTACAGTAGTCATTCCGTTTTTCAAAGTCGATTTTTTTTCTATATCTTCAGCCCTTAAACCGCGCACCATAGCGCCTTCGGCAGCTCTTCCCGATGAAACAAGCAATTGTTTTTCAATCATGGGAATAGCCAATTCAACATTATCAATAGTGCTTATGTCTTTTATGGCTTGACGGTAATTGTTAAAGGGCAGGCTGTTGTTTGAAACAATTCCTATATGTCCGTTAATGCCCAAAATACGTCCTAACAGTTCGTTGCGAAAACCGTTCATTACCGACATAACAATAATAAGTGTAGCAACACCCAAAGCAATGCCCGTAAAAGCAAACCCCGTAATAACCGATATAAAGCCTTCTTTGCGTTTGGCTTTCAGATAACGGCGGGCGACCATCCGTTCAAATTTGCTGAAAATCATTAGAAAAACTCCTTATTAATAAGGAGATATATATGACAAACTGCTATTATGCAAGCGTTAAATACAGTTTTTGCCCTTGCGGCGTTGTTTTTGAAAAAGCCTGTAAAAATAATGCTTGCCAAGAGATTTTTTATGATGTATAAGCAACAACGTTAATCAAGGCAAACGGGCTAAAGGCATGCCTGTTGCCGTCAACAAGCATCCAAAATTGAATGAAAGGGAAGCAAAATGCCAAAAATGAAAACCAGAAGTTCCGTTAAAAAACGCTTCAGCGTTACCGGAACAGGCAAACTGAAAAGAAATTTTGCCAAAAAGAGACACTGCCTCTTCTGCAAAACACAGAAAATGAAAAGACAGGCTCGCGGTACAACCATGGTTGCTGCCTGCGATGTTCAGATTGTTAAACAATTTTTGCCATATTTGTAGGAGGATATATAGATGTCTCGTGTTAAAAGAGGTGTAACGGCTCGCGCTCGTCATAAAAAGATTTTTGAAATGGCGAAAGGCTATCGTGGTCGTTCTAAAAATGTATTCAGAGTAGCAGTTGAAAAAGTTGAAAAAGGTTTGCAATATGCTTACCGTGACAGACGCGTAAAGAAAAGAAATTTCCGTATGCTCTGGATTCAACGTATCGGTGCTGCAACCAGACTTAACGATATGACATACTCCCGATTTATGAACGGGCTCAACAAAGCAGGTATTGAGCTTGATCGTAAAGTATTGGCCGATATCGCATTAAAAGAGCCCGAGGCTTTTGCCAAGTTAGTTGCGCAAGCTAAGGACGCTTTGAAATAAGCAATTTTATAAATGCAAGTAAAAAGAGTCTGCTTGAGCAATCAGGCTAGACTCTTTTTATTTTAAATCACGGGGAATTTTTGATGGAAGACTTAGAAAAATTAAAATCCGAACTGCTGCAAAAAATTGAAAATGCTGCGGACTTGAAAGCC
>CAVIWQ010000080.1:1462-5182 GCA_963646605.1 Bacteroidaceae bacterium | reverse complement strand
GATTTAATAAGGGCTAGGGAAACTGCCGAAATTATCAATGTATGCACAAAATGTCCATTAATTACGGATGTACGTCTTCGGGAAATAAATTATGGTATTTTAGAAGGAATTGAAAGAAATAAATTACCTCCTAATATATGGGATACGTTCAATAATGAACCAGATAAATTAAATGCAGAATCTATGATAGATGTTTATTCTAGAATAAAAAGTTTTTTTGATGAACTTGATGATCGAAATAATATTCTTATAGTGACACATGGAGGCGCATTAAGAATGATCATGCATTATGCAGAATGTCGGGATGTTTTTTTTAAGGAGAGATATGACGAGTTATTTAAAAATACGACAATAAAAAATGCATCAGTATTTCAATGGGAAAAATCTCAGGATACTATAATAGCTTTGCCCTCTCAACTAAACATAGAGTCATAAAAAAATATTCGCCATGTTTCAAATGAACGTTAAAAAGGAGTAAAATGTTACAAAAAGAAGCTAACATACTATTAATTGGTTGTGGCTTACTGTGCTAGTACACTAAAATTAAATGAATTACTTCAAATAGTTTATCATAGAGCTGTTTTGTTAACTTCATTAAAAATTCATGCAAAAATGTTGGCAATTAGAGCTAACAAAAATACTGTCGAAAAACTGTTGGAAAACTATAATCAGATATCTATATCATCTATTAATACACCTAATTTAATGGTTGTATCTGGTCCAACAGAAAGTATATTATCACTTTTTAAAACCTTACAAGATCAGAAGATTGAAGCACAAAAATTAGATAACAGCAGTTTTGGCCATTCAAGTGTTGCTAATCCTCTTTTGTCTGTATATAAAAAATATCTTTCCAAATTCTCATTTAAGGATCCTTTTATAAAATTACTTTCAAATGTAACGGGAGATTTTATTCAAACGGAAGAAATATCTTCAGACTATTGGTGTAAAGAAAGCCTTTTTAATTCAGTTTCTTGTTACGACAATGGATCAGTAAATTGTGGCTGTTGTGACAGTTGTGAAAACAGAAAGAAAGCATTTGTAGAAGCTGGAATCTTAGACGAAACTGTTTATGCATCAAAAATAAAAAACGAAAATGACAGTAAAAAGGTAAAATAAGCTATAGAATTCTTACCATCCTCGTAGAAATTAATCTACGGAGTTTTTGCTTGCATTCAGAATTTAAATCCGCTACAATAAATAATATGACATATGTAGTTAAGATTTGGAAACGCATTAACACAAAAGATATAGACGAAATCCATTTCTTGTTGAAGTGAGGTAATTATCGTCCAGAGCAATGTTCAGTAATCAAAAAACAATCAACCTTTATGGTGTCTGTATTGAATGGAAAGAAACTGTTGTTTTTGCCCGATGTATAGATGATTCGGAAATGTGTATGATTTATGATGTTGTTATTCATCCAAAGTATCATAGACAAAGCTTTTGAACGGTCTTGATGCAAGGAATTATTAAGTATGCTAAATCGCAAAACTTCGCCACAGTTAGTTTGTTCTATGATCCAAAGAAGCCATGTTGGCCGAATTTTTACAAAAAGTTTGGATTTCAACAGATTCTTATTCGCTGGCAAACATGTTTAGAAAAAAGCAAGGCGGTCGTTAAAAACTAAAGAAAAATAAAGGGGAAATAACTGAGTTGTTTTTTATTCTCTCTTTATACCTTTAGGTTCCCTTGTATTAAAAAAAAATCCCCCTATATAATTTTTGTATTTTATCATAGGAGGAAAGTTATATGCCTGAATTTGCAGATATACACAGTGTTTACGCATCGGTTAAAAAATTAAGCGAAATTGAAATGTTACGCGCCATCAAGTTCGCAATCGCCTCGGAGTATGAAGCGATACAGCTTTATCAACAAATTATGGAATCAACAGACAATCAAGACGTTAAAATTGTTTTATCCGATGTCGCGAAAGAGGAAAAACACCATGTCGGTGAGTTGAGGAAGCTATTGGAAATTTTATCACCGGACGATGAAAAAGAGTATCAACACGGGGATCAAGAGACTATAGAAAATCTGGGAAAATAAAAAAAAGCGGAACACACCGCTTTTTTTATTGCTTTTCATTAAGAACTTTTGTATCCTTTTATTGAAAGGATATTTTATGTTACATTTAATTTACCCGCAACCCGATTTTTTAGAAACATTTCGACAGGGACTGACCGAAATACGGGCTCAACCGACCCCTTATGATTTACGATCGGTTCAGCAAGCCATTTCATTTATGGACAATGATTTTGAGGGATACTGAGATTACCTGGCAAAAAGTGAGTCTCAAGACCAACCGGAAGGACATGTTCCAAGCACAACTCTTTGGTTGATGAACGGAGATAAGTTTGTGGGATTATATGATATTCGTCATTATTTAACGCCGGCTCTTGAAAAACAAGGCGGACATATCGGATACCAAATCATTCCGTCCGAACGGGGACAAGGATACGTCCGGGATGGACTAAAGCTTGTTCTGGAATGGTGCCGGTCTCATTTAAATTTAGAGGCTGTGTTATTATGTTGCAACAAAAACAACATGGCTTCTTATCAGGCGATGACATCGGTTATGCACGAAATGGGCGGACACGAAAGAGCGGTGATTGAAATTGATAATCACTTGGAATGTTCCGTTTGGATTAAAATAAAAAAATAAAAAATTCCGCTAAAAGGTGTACTTTTGTCGGTCGAGTACCTATATAATCCATCTAATATGACAAGGAGACAAACATGAAAACAATATTGGTTACCGGAGGAACCGGATTTTTAGGATCCAACCTATGCCGGCGTTTAATCAGCGAAGGGAATCGGGTGATTTGTGTCGACAACAATTACACGGGAACATTGGAAAACGTAAAGGACATCGCGTCTCACCCCAACTTTACTTTTATACAGCACGACATTACAAATCCTTTGTCCATAGACAAACAGATTGACCAGATTTACAATTTAGCCTGCCCGGCATCGCCGCCCGCATATCAAGGAAAGCATGCGATCGAGACAACAAAAACGTGTGTTTTAGGTGCTTTAAATATGCTTGAATTGGCCAAAAAGAACAAAGCGACAATCCTGCAAGCATCTACATCCGAAGTGTATGGTGAGCCTCTGGTTCATCCGCAACCGGAAAGCTATCGTGGAAATGTGAACCCGATCGGCATTCGGGCGTGTTATGATGAGGGAAAACGATGTGCCGAAAGTCTGTTCTTTGATTACCACAGACACGAGGGTGTCGATATCAAAATCATTCGTATTTTCAACACATACGGTCCGGGAATGGATCCTAAGGATGGTCGGGTTGTCAGTAACTTTATCTGTCAGGCGTTAAAAGGCGAAGACATAACAATCTATGGAACGGGAGAACAAACACGGTCTTTCTGTTATGTGGATGATTTAATCGAAGCCATGATTCGTATGATGAATTCCGAAAAAGGATTTACGGGACCTGTCAATACGGGAAACCCCGGAGAATTTACCATGAAAGAGCTGGCGGAAAAGGTTTTGGCATTAATCGGCTCTTCTTCCAAAGTTATTTTTTGTGATTTGCCGAAAGACGATCCAACACAACGGCGACCGGATATTTCTCTTGCCCAAGAAAAATTAGGATGGCAACCGTCCGTTTCTTTGGATGAAGGACTAGTTAAGACTATTTTTTATTTCAGAAAAAAATTGGGGATTTAATCAAAATCCCCTTTTCATCAAACTCGTCCGTTG
>CAVIWQ010000080.1:0-1452 GCA_963646605.1 Bacteroidaceae bacterium | reverse complement strand
CCGATGCCGCGGTATTCAAAACCGTATCGCCTGGCTTTTTCGGCGTTCAGCATGTTTCGACAATCCACGATTTTCCGTCGACGCATGGCTTGGAAAAGACGTTCAAAATCAATATTTTTAAACTCTTTCCATTCCGTTAAAATAACTAAAACATCAGCTCCTTCGGCGGCCTTATATAAAGAATCGGCATATTTAATTTTATTACTTAAAAGATTTTTCGCCGTTGCCATTGCTTTCGGATCATAAGCCGTCACGGACACATCCGATTGAAGCAATTCCGCGACAACATCCATGGCGGGGCTTTCACGACAATCATCCGTCCCATCTTTAAAGGCTAATCCTAAAACAGCAATTTTAGGAGAAGAAACATCACGAACCATATTTAAAATACGACAAGCCATTTTTTTCTTTCGGGAACGATTTCCTTCAATGGCGGCCTCTATCAATGTTAAAGGCGTATCGTTTTGACGCCCCATACAGGCCATAGCCATGGTATCTTTTGGAAAACAACTACCACCATATCCGGGACCCGGTATTAAAAAACGAGAGCCGATACGCGTATCTAATCCCATTCCTTGAGCCACTTCCAACACATCAGCGTCTATCTTTTCACAGAAATCGGCCATTTCATTGATGTAATGAATTTTGATGGCTAAAAAGGCATTAGAGGCATATTTTATTGTTTCGCTGGAACGGCGTTTAACAAACAAAAAATGCGTTTTTCCTTCAAACGGTTCATAGAGTTTTCGCACAACGGTTTCGGCGCGCTTGGAATTGGTTCCGACAATAATTCTGTCCGGATGGAAAAAATCATGAACGGCAAATCCTTCCCGTAAAAACTCGGGCAAAGAAATGACATCAAAATCAGCCTGCGAATTATGTTCGGAAATAATTTGTTCCAACTGATCTCCCGTTCCAACAGGGACGGTTGATTTTGTCGCAACAACTGTATATCCGGTCAAGTAATCAGCCATTTCGGCAACCGCCTCATACACAAAACGTAAGTCAGATTCCTTTGTTACCGGATGCGGCGGTGTCCCGACCGCCAAAATAACCATATCGGCATCAGCCACCCCTTCTTTCATGGATGTTGTGAATTTTAAGCGGCCGTTTTTCACATTCTTGTTAAAAAGATCTTCAAGACCATCTTCATACAATGTGATTTTACCATTTTTTAAATCATTGATTTTGTTTTCATTTTTATCAACACAAACAACCGTGTTTCCCAACTCGGCAAATCCGACGCCCGTCGGTAAACCAACATATCCCGTTCCGATAATCACTATTTTCATTTTATCCCCTATTTTTAATATCCTATTATTTAGTCTATTTTTTATCAAAAATCAAGAGGGGAATCTTATTTTATTTGAATTTTAAAATATAATTTGATATTCTTTAATACGAGAGGATGAATGCCGATGACACATTACCTGATTGATTTAGATAACACAT
>CAVIWQ010000079.1:0-5304 GCA_963646605.1 Bacteroidaceae bacterium | reverse complement strand
AAATGTGGCAAGCCATAAAAACGAACCGTGATTTTTTAAGAACTTACTTATCGTGGGCAGATAAAACTAATAGTATAGACGACGTTATCATAGCCACAAAACATTTTACACTGGCTTGGGCTTCACAGGCAAAATTTGCTTATGTTATCACAGACCGTCACTCACAAAAACTTTTGGGCTCAATAGATCTTCATAATATTGATTTTGAAAACCACAGCGCCGAAATCGGGTATTGGCTGCGCAAAGAAAAGACAGGGTTCGGATATATGTCTGAAGCATTAAATTTAATCGAACACCATGCGTTTGAATTTCATATCCACCGCTTATCGATTTGTTGTGACAGCCGCAACCGAGCATCGGCAAATGTTGCTTTGCGCAACGGGTATACTTTTGAAAACACAAACTATCAGGCGATTTATAATAACGGTTTCTTTTACAACCGCGAAGTTTATGCTAAAATAAATCCTAAAGAATAGTTTTTCAATTTGTTTTACGAGGAAAATAAAGATAATAATGGATAATAATCCATGCTATGGTTCCGATACCGAAATTTACCGCCAAAATTATGTCATGACGATAACAGGAATAGATAAAGCTTAAAACACATCCCAATAAATATGCTACAGCAAACAAACGAGAAATACCTTTTGCATTCCCATTTTTCAAACAAATAAAAACCTGAGGAATTGTATAAACAGTATAAGCAATAGTGCCAATCCACCCTATAACCGAAATCAACATTTTTTAACCTTATTCTTCAATTGGTAATAAATAGTTACGGCAAGTCCGGCAGCACCAAATGTAAAATTCGGCAGCAACATATATTGATGCGTTGCAAAAGCGTATATCGACGAAGAAACTCCGCCCAAAAAACACAAGGAAGTAAACAATAGCGACAAACCTTCCGTATTTTTGCTTTTAAACACCTTCCATGCCTGCGGCCAGCTTCCCAAAGCAAAACACATCGATCCGCACAAGCCTATTGTATCCATAAAAAAGTCCATTTTTATTTCAATCCTTGCTGCAAATCTTGTTTTATTTGTTCCAATTCACCCAAAATTTCCGTAATTTTTAAATTTGATAATGAATTGTCTTCATATGCGGAATTGGTTATTTCAACATCTTTAACCTCATTATTAAGAGGCTCTTGATCAGAAAAAAGATCGTCCAGAATAGCCTCGCCGGTAAAAGCTTTAACGCCTTTTTCCTTAAAAAGCTTCTGGACGCCTTCTATTGTATAACGTTCTTGATACAAAAGTTTTTGGATACATTCCAACAGTTTGACGTCATCAGGACGATAATATCTCCTGCCGCCATTCATTTTAAGCGGTGAAATCTGACTGAATTTTGTTTCCCAAAAACGCAAGACATGGGTGCCAACTCCCAATTTATCAGCAACTTCAGCAATTGTTCTAAAAGCAGCTTTTGATTTGTTGACAACCATGAATTTTCCTTATTTATTTACGGCAAAACGCATTGTTTGCGAAGGTTTGAAAGAAATGACACAACGTGATGAAATTTCAGCTTCAATACCGGTTTTAGGATTGCGGCCAACGCGTGATTTTTTGTGGCGCAATGTAAATGTGCCGAATGAAGACAATTTTACATTGTTTCCGTTTGCAAGTTCATTTGTGATTTCGTCCAGAACCATATCCAGAATTTCACCGGAATCTTTACGTGATAGACCTACCTCCTGATATAAAACTTCTGCAATATCAGCTCTTGTAACTGTTTTCATCTTATTTATGCCCCTCTATATATTTTATGTTTAGAATATAACAGCAGAAATTTGCTGCAAATTTTTATATGAAATTAAAGTCTGATGACTAATCCGCCCCATGTAAAGCCTGCCCCCATGGAACTTATAGCCACAACATCACCTTTTTTAACTTTTTTCTGTTCTACAGCTTCAGCCAAAGCCAACGGAATCGATGCTGCTGAAGTATTGCCGTGATGATCAACGGTTACAATAACTTTAGATTCGTCCAATTCAAGCTTTTTAGCAACAGAATCAATAATACGCAAATTTGCCTGATGCGGAATATACCAATCTACATCTTGAAGAGTTAAACCGGCAAGTTTCAAACTTTCTTCCACACCTTGTACTAAGCTGGGGATGGCAATTTTAAACACTTCTTTGCCGTCCATGTGAATAAATCCTGATTTTTGGTTCAGCGATACACCGCTGTCTGAGCAAAGTTTGTCATAATGAGCCACATCGGCATAAATTTTAGTTGCCAAAATACCGCTATCTGAATTTTTACCTTCACTCTCAACAGCTTTTAGAACTACGGCTCCAGCTCCGTCGCCAAACAACACACAAGTGTTGCGATCTGACCAATCGACAATTTTTGATAATGTTTCAGCACCGATAACCAGTGCATTTTTAACCTGCCCCAAACGAATCATATTATCAGCAACTTGAGTCGCATAAACAAATCCTGAGCAAGCAGCATTAACATCCATAGCCGCCACTCCTGAGCGAACGCCCAAAACCTTACCCACTTTGGCCGCTGTTGCAGGAAAAGTGTTGTCCGGCGTAATTGTAGCAACAATTATAAAATCGATTTCTTCAGCGCTTATGCCGGCATTTGCAATTGCCATCTGAGCCGCTTTGATACAAAAATCAGAAGTATATTCATTTTCTGCTGCTATATGACGACTTCTGATACCTGTACGGGTACTAATCCATTCATCACTGGTTTCAACCATTTTTGACAAATCGTCATTAGTCAAGACTTTGGCCGGAAGACTGTATCCCGTACCAATCAGCTGCGATCTTATTTGGCTCATAAGTAATATCCTTCGTAAATGCTTTCTTGATTGAGCTCATCCAAATCTACTTTTTCAACTTCCTGACGAATAGTAGCCACGAAGTTTTGGCGAACTAATTTAGCTGCGTTTTCAACAGCCACTGCATAACCGATGCCATCTGTGCCACCATGGCTTTTAACGCTCAATCCATTTAATCCAATCAGCATTGCACCATTGTATGCCCGCGGATCCATATTTTTCTTAATCTTGCGGATAACGCCCAACATAAAGGGAAGACCTAATTTTGCCAGCAGAGAATGTTTTACGGCGCGCTTTATTAAGCGAACAACCAAACGAGCTGTGCCTTCCGTTGCCTTAAGAGCAACATTTCCGGTGAACCCATCGGCTACAACAACATCTGCGGCTCCGTTAGATATCTCATGCGGTTCAATATAACCGGTACAATTTATATCCAACTGAGGATTTTTCAAAATTTTGAGGGCATGGCGAATCTCTTCTTTGCCTTTCATCTCCTCTGCCCCGATATTCAATAAAGCAACACGGGGGGTTTCAATATCCAAGGCGTGTTTAGCAAACACATTGCCCATAATTGCAAATTCTGCCAAATTAATGGCATCACATTCGGTATTGGCACCGAGATCCAGCATTACATATTTGCCATCCAAATGCGGCATAATGGTGCAAATTGCCGGACGATGGATACCTTTTATGGTTTTTAAAACCATTTTCGAAATAGCCATCAAAGCTCCGGTATTTCCGGCTGAAACGACAGCTTCAGCACGTCCCGAACGAACTGCATCTATTGCCATATACATACTTGTGTTACGGTTGCGAATAACCTGAGAAGGTTTATCTTCGTTTTTAACACGTTCGGCTGTATGGATAACTTTAGATACTTTTGCTACTTTGGGGTATTGCTGCAAAAGCGGCATAATCTGCGCTTCATCGCCAAACAGCAAAAAACGCAAATCAGGATTGCGCTTTGTAGCAATATTTATCCCCTCTATTACGACTCGAGGGGAATTATCTCCCCCCATCGCATCAACTGATATAACCAGATTATCAGACAAGTTTAAACTCCGTCTTGGTTACTTTTATTCTGCTGCTTTTTTTGCAACAACTTCACGTTTATCGTATTGTCCGCATGAAGGGCAAACGTTGTGAGGTCTTTTTAACTCACCGCAGTTAGGGCACTCATGATAAGAGTTTGCACCTAAAGCATCGTGAGAACGGCGCATATTGCGACGTGATTTTGAAGTTTTATGTTTTGGTGTTGCCATTTTCTTATTCTTTTCAAAAAATCATTGTTATCACGAAAATTTTCAGTTTGAAGTAATAAAACATTTTTTAACAAAATGCAACCTATTTTCTACAAATCTGAAAGGGTTAAGTGTCTTTTAACCAAAAAAAAAACATTTTGCAAGCATAATTTTCACTTCTTCAATTTTGCCAGCACGGCAAACGGATTTTCATCTCTCTGTTTTTCATCGAACTCGGCTTTGAATACGAATTCTTCCCCCTCTTTCCGCGGATAATCATCAAGCCTCAGAGCTAACTGTTCAATTGCTATATCTCCAAGATCTATTTTTCCTCCGATGACAATTTCAGGCATATCCTTATCCCAATCGTCTCCCTCTTCTTTTTGACTGTCAAGAGTTGCTTTTGTATCATAAAGAGTCATAAAATCAAAATCATAAACAGAAACAAAATTTTCAAGCGATATAACGCTTTGCAGCACGACTTCTGCTTTTATATGGCCGCAAACCGTCAATATTGAGGTTTGATGATCCGGTTTAACCTTAAAATCAGCACTAAAAGCCTTGACTTCCGGCACCTGCAAAACAGCCGATAAAAAAGTTAATTCGGCTGCCGAAGCCGTCATATGATAATGCTGTTCGGATAATGGCAAGTCAGCCACGATTAAAGGATGTGAAAATTCTTTTTGCATAAATATTTTCCCTGTGTTATAAAATTTGCAATTAACGCCAATATGATAAGGATAAACAACGATGTCAATAAACAAAATGTTTTTATTAAGTGTGGGACTTTTTATGACTGCATGCAATAGCGATACATTTATCAGCCATACCGGCAATATGCCGGCTGAAGACAGAGTTGCCATGGTATTTAAAGGACAAAGCAAAAATGATGTTTTGGAAGTGTTGGGCTCACCGTCAACTGTTGTTCCTCTTGATAACGACACATGGGTTTATATGTCTTCCGAAATTGAACAAATCGCCTTTATGGCGCCTAAAGAAATAAGCCGAGAATTATTGGTAGTAAAATTTGACAAAGAAGGCAAAGTTGCCAAAATAGAAAAATTAAACAAACAGCATGGAGAACAATTGGAAATTGCCGAGGAAGAAACTCAAAATCAAGAGCAAGAACAAGGCTTTTTCCGCAAATATTTCGGCGGCGTCGGCCAGTATTTGCCTTTTGGAAACAGCAAGGGCAATGATATGAACCCCTAACTTTCATATAATTTTCACATAAGCCCCCACTAAAAACGTGGGGGTCTTTATATTGCTA
>CAVIWQ010000078.1:3852-5532 GCA_963646605.1 Bacteroidaceae bacterium | reverse complement strand
AAGCTATAAGCTCTTTGGAACCACGCGCCTAGCGCGTGGTTTTCTTGACACACAAAAAAACCGCCCCAAAAAGAGGCGGCTTTTTGTTTATAATCGTTGCCGATTATTTTTTCTTCAAAGCTTCACCCAAAGCATCACCCAAAGTAGAACCTGAAGTTGTATTAGAATATTCTTCTAAAGCCTTCTTTTCTTCTTCGATTTCCAATGCTTTGATTGACAAGGCCAATTTGCCTTTTTTCTTATCAACGGTAGTTACTTTTGCTTCAACTACATCGCCGGCTTTGAAATTATTCAAATCCTGACCGGCTTTATCTTTTGACAAGTCAGCTTTTTTGATGAGAGCTGATACACCATCAACTTCAACATTTAAACCATCTTCCAAAACTTCAACAACAGTAGCTTTTACATTGTCGCCTTTTTTGAAGTTGTCCAAAGCTGTGGCATTGGCATTTTCTGTCAATTGTTTAATACCGAGGCTGATGCGTTCTTTTTCAACATCAACGTCAATAATTTTAGCTTGAATTTCCTGACCTTTAGCATAATCTTTAACAGCTTCTTCGCCAGATTTGTCCCAAGAAATGTCAGACAAGTGAATCATACCATCGATTTCATCATTTAAGCCAATGAACAAACCAAATTCGGTAATATTTTTGATTTTGCCTTCAATAACAGAACCAACCGGATGTTCTTCAACATAAGCTGCCCAAGGGTTAGCTGTGCATTGCTTAATACCGAGGCTGATTCTTCTCTTTTCAGCATCAACTTCCAGAACTTTAACTTCAACTTCTTGTGAAGTAGAAACAATTTTGCCCGGATGTACGTTTTTGCGAGTCCAGCTCATTTCAGAAACGTGAACCAAACCTTCAATACCGTCTTCGAGTTCAACAAATGCACCATAATCAGTAATATTTGTAACTTTACCTTTGCAAACATCGCCTACATGGAATTTTTCGGCAACATTTTGCCATGGGTCATTTTCAAGCTGTTTCATACCCAAGCTGATACGCTGGTTGTCTTCATTGAATTTGATAACCTGAACTTTAACAGTCTGGCCAACAGACAAAACTTCTGCTGGGTGGTTAATTCTCTTCCAAGAAATATCTGTAACGTGCAACAAGCCGTCAACACCGCCCAAATCAATGAATGCACCGTAATCAGTAATGTTTTTAACAACACCTTCGAGAACAGAGCCTTCTTTGATGGCATCAATCAATTCAGCACGGGATTCAGCACGGGTTTCTTCCAAAACAACACGGCGAGAAACAACGATATTGCCTCTGACTTTGTCCATTTTCAAAATTTGGAACGGCTGAGAAATACCCATTAATGGAGAAATGTCGCGGATTGGACGAATATCAATTTGAGACCCCGGCAAGAAAGCAATAGCACCGTTCAAATCAACAGTGAAACCGCCTTTAACACGACCGAAAATAACACCGTTAATACGTTCGCCGGCGTTCATAGCTTTTTCAAGATCCTGCCATGCTTCTTCACGGCGGGCTTTTTCACGTGACAAGACAATATTGCCTTCTCTGTCTTCATAACGGTCAACATAAACTTCGATTACATCACCGATTTTCAATTCAGGATTCTGTCCGAATTCACGAACAGGAATGCGTCCTTCTGATTTAAGGCCGACATCAACCATAACAAAATCAGGAGTAATTTTAACAATAGTTC
>CAVIWQ010000078.1:0-3842 GCA_963646605.1 Bacteroidaceae bacterium | reverse complement strand
GAGCCGACAAGGCTTTTTTCGCCCATTTGTTCATTGAGCAAATCAGCAAAAACTTCATTAGTTTCAGGAATTTGAAATTCTGTATTCATAAAAAATTCAATTCAAAAATGCCAACCCAAATCAAATATAAAAAAAACGGGCGGACTTGCGCGTGGTTAAAAATTCCGACAGCAACGCGCCGTGCTTGACGAAACTAACTCTTTTATACATGCAAATATTTATTTTTCAATATTTTTTTGCTTTTCATCGATAATTTTGCAAACTTTATTAAAAACTTCTTCTATTGATAAATCAGATGTATCAAAATGTATGGCATCCGCTGCCGGCTGGCTGCCTGCACGTGAAAAATCACTCTTATCGCGAGCTATTGTCTGTTCCAACACTTCCTGATAGCTGACTGACTGCCCTTTTTGCTCGTATTCCTTAAACCGGCGCATAGCTCTGATTTCAGCAGAAGCAGTTACAAAAAACTTAATATCGGCGTGAGGACAAATAACCGTCCCAGTGTCACGACCGTCATAAATAGCGCCATCGGCTTTTGAGCCATCAGCAAAAACCGGATTTTTAGAAAAATTTTGCTGCATTTTCAATAATGCGGCTCTTACTGAAGGAATTGCCGCAATGGCAGAAGCAGCCTTACTGCCGGAAAGAGAACGAAAATCGGGATTTTTGGATAATTCTATCATTCGGGGAAAAGTTAACTGCTGTGCTAACAATGTTGCGCTTTCAGTATCATCAAGTTTTTTATCTGCCAACAGCATTTCCAAACCGACTGCCCGATACACCATACCGGTGTCAAAATATGCCAAATTATATTTTTCAGCTAAAGTTGAAGCCAATGTTCCTTTTCCTGCAGCGGCAGGACCGTCGATAGTTATAATCATCTTTTTGCCTGTAACCAAAACTTAACTAAACATCAGTTATATTAATTTGCAGTCAAACTCAAGCTTATTGAGTCATTTATGCAGAATTTTATTCATGGAGAATCGCGTGCCTAAAACTTCAAAAATACGCCTTTATGCAGATATGGACCTTTCCGAAGGGATAACGGCAGAACTAAATGCCGAACAAAGCCATTATCTCTTATCTGTTATGAGATTAACCGCAGGCGCTTCTATTTTGATTTTTAACGGACAAACCGGAGAATATGAATGTGAACTTGGTATTGCCGGTAAAAAAAATGCCGTTGTAAAAGTTATAAAACAAACAAAAAAACAAAATAATGTTCCCGATAACTGGCTGCTGTTTGCTCCTTTAAAAAAAGACCGCACTGATTTTGTAATAGAAAAATCCACTGAGTTAGGAGTATCGCGGATTATACCCGTTATCACACGCTATACTGTCACAGAAAAAGTTAAAACCGCCAGATTTCGGGCACAAGCTATTGAAGCCGCTGAACAATCAAGAAGACTTGATATTCCTGATATAAGCGAATCGGAACCTCTGGAAAAATTGCTCAATTCATGGGATGAAAAACGTTCACTTTACTATATGGATGAGACCGGAGCCGGACAACCGGTTGCAGTAGCTTTTCAAAATGCTCCCGCGCCGGCGGCTTTTTTAATCGGCCCCGAAGGGGGATTCAGCGAATCGGAATTAGCTTTACTGCGCAGCAAAACATTCGCTAAAGCGGTTAACCTCGGACCAAGAATTTTGAGAGCCGAAACAGCCGTTTTAGCAGCTCTGGCTTGCTGGCAGGCTTTAAACGGAGATTGGAAATAAACGGAGAAAAAAATGGCAAAACGTAAACTTTCGGCTGCTCCAGCCATTATTCCGCCGTATCAACGTGAATTTTACAGCAAAATTTACGAAAACAGGTTTTTAACCAAATTATTTGACCGGCAATGGCTGTTAAATCTGATAACTTTCGGCTATAATCAAAAATTGTCTGAAGCCTGCCTTGAAGATGTGCAACCGCATCAACGTGTTTTGCAAACCGGCGCCACTTTTGGCGATCAACTTGGAAATCTGGCTTCAAAACTCGGAGTTTACGGCAAATTGGATATTGTCGATGTAAGCTTAACACAATTGCGCTATGTCAGAAACAAATATCGTTTTTTATATCCCTATATGAATTTTATCAACCGTGATGCTCTGGAGCCTATTACCGAAAAATATGATACCATTATCTGTTATATGCTGCTCCACGAGCTTCCTCTTGCCGCCAAAAGCAAAATGATAAATCAAATATTATCCGCACTGTCACCGAACGGCAAAGCAATTTTTATCGATTATAACAACATGGCCTGGTGGCATCCGCTGCGTTGGTTTGTAAAAATGTTCAACCGTTTATATCAGCCTTTTGCCGAAAGAATGTGGCAAAGCGAAATCAGAAGCTATGTCCCTGACGCAAGTTTGTATGATTGGCACAAAACAACATATTTTGCAAAAACATATCAAAAAGTTGTCGTCACCAGAAAAAACGGATTGTATTGATTCTAAATTTTATCAAAGTTAATTCGAGGATCGACCAGCGAATAGGTTATGTCGCTGACCAGTTTGAGCACCAATCCGAGCAAAGCAAAAATATACAACGTTCCAAAGACCACCGGATAATCGCGGGTTGTAATTGCTTCGTACCCTAAAAGCCCTAATCCGTTCAGCGAAAAAATAACTTCAATCAACAAAGAGCCGCTAAATAACATTTTTATCAATAAAGCAGGAAAACCTGCAATAACTATAAGCATTGCATTGCGAAAAACATGATTGTATAAAATACTGTGTTCGCTCAATCCTTTGGCGCGAGCAGTTAAAACATAAGGTTTTGATAATTCTTCCAAAAACGAATTTTTGGTAAGCATGGTCAAACTTGCAAAGCCGCCTACCACCATAGCTGTTACAGGCAAGGCTATATGCCAAAAATAATCCAAAATTTTCCTATACCAGTTTAAGCTTTCCCAATTGTCAGATGTAAGCCCCCGCAACGGAAAAATATGCCAATATGTACCACCGGCAAAAAACACTATTAAGAAAACTGCAAACAAAAAAACCGGAATAGCTGAACCTAGAACCACCGCAAATGATGTCCAAACATCAAATTCCGAACCATCTTTTACCGCTTTTCTCACACCTAGCGGAATTGCTATCATATATATCAACAAAGTTGACCACAACCCCAACGAAACAGAAACAGGCATTCTTTCTTTTATTAATTGCAAAACGCTTTTATCTTGATAATAGCTTTTTCCGAAATCAAAAAGCGCATAATCTTTCAGCATTTTCCAAAAACGTTGATATACCGGTTTATCAAAACCAAATTGTTTTTCGAGTTCCTTAACCAACTCTTCAGGAACCCCCTGTGCTCCTCGATAACGAGAAGAATCGGAATTCATTTGCGCCGAAGATGTCAGCTGTGATTTTGCATCAGTATTCATCCCTCTATATTGAGCTAAAATATGTTCGACAGGACCTCCGGGAGCCATTTGCACAATTGCAAAATTAATCAGCAATATACCAAATAAGGTCACCGGAATCAGCAATAAGCGCTTTATAATATAATTACGCATTTATTTTTCCTTTTTTACCCACCAAACATCAGGCTGAAAGCCTACTTTTGCTTTTGTCTTTTTATGTTCGAAACGATTGCGGTAAGCAACTCTTTGTGTTGGAGAAAACCATTGCATTATCATATAATGTTCATGCAGCAAAACTCTGTCGAGAGCACGAATATGGGCAACATAATCTTCTTTTGTTTGCGCCGCAACCAGTTCTTCAAGCAATTTGTCTACAACCGGATTTTTTATTCCCAATAAATTATAGCTTCCTTTTATATCTGCAGCGGCGCTGCCCCAAAATTCTTTCTGTTCATTCCCAGGCATTTGGCTGATTGGAAAGGATAATAT
>CAVIWQ010000077.1:0-5890 GCA_963646605.1 Bacteroidaceae bacterium | reverse complement strand
CCTATTGTAACCCCCGGCATAACCTGAACTCCTGCACCAATCCATACATTGTCACCAACTGTAATCGGATAGGCATATTCTAACCCTTGATTTCGGCGCTCAAAATCAATTGGATGTCCGGCAGTATAAAAACCACAATTAGGAGCAATAAAAACATTATCGCCAAATTTTACTTTTGCTCCGTCAAGTATAACTATATTGTGATTAGCAAAAAAGTTTTTTCCGATTTCTATATTATAACCATAATCACACCAAAAGGGGGCAACGATGCAGAAAGATTTCTTTGTTTTTCCCAATAATCGTTTCATAAGTTTTCGCTGACCTTTTTCATCTGATGGACGAAGAATATTAAACTGGTAGCACAGGTCTTTTGCAAAAGTTCTTTCATCTAATAAATTTTTATCATTATTTGCATCATAAAGCATTTGCTTTTGCATTTTTTCTTTTTCTGTCATAATAATCTTATTCCTTTCTCCCCCAAATACTGAATATAAAAAAGGAGCTTTTTTTAAAAGCTCCTTTTTTATATTCAGTTTAAGCCATAAACAGCTTAAACGCAAAACTAACAGCAAACGAAACAATTTGTATTAGCAGAATAACAATTACAAAAAATGCTATCCAATACCACGCTGAATTGATTTTTTTCTGTTTCATATTTTCAATAATTTAAATTATATAATTTTTTTACAAATCCAGCAAAATTAATTTTTGCCGGCCAGAGATTTTCTCAACTTGGAAGCCATGTAATCAATACCAACCATAGTCAAGCAGAACACCCCTGTTAATACTGTAACTCCGACTGCGGCGCTGACAGCAACTTTGAAATTTTTCTTATTCATAAGGTTAATAATTTAGTACTGGATATTATTATACTCTTTGAGATTTTTTTGTCAATCTACCTTACGACTTTATTTTAAATCAAAGATGATTATATCTTAATTTCAATCAAGTCGGAGAATATAATGTTTAAAAATCATCATCCTTCATTTCGTCACATTCATCATCGCCCAAGTTATTTAAACAGGCTTTGGAACTTTTTAACCAGCAGTACAATGGCTTTTATGCTGGCTGTTTCAGCCATAGCCATCGGTTATTATCAATTTTATTTATCACGGCCGATTTTAGAATACGCATCTTTTACAACCAAAATAACATCGTCTTCCACCCCAACCGGACTTCATTTTCACATAAACGGCATCAGCTATCAAAATCTATACAAATCCGTAGTCACATTGACCAATGCCGGAGAACAGGCTTTGTCCGGAAGCGATGTTTCGCCTTTAGGGCATGATCCGATTAGAATTCCGATTCCTAAACAGGTAAAAATTTTATATTATGATCTAGATGATGAAAACACATCACCGGAAGTTGACGTAAAATTAGAATACAGCAATCAATCCATTGTTATTATTTTTGCATACCTTAACCCTGGAAACAGTATTGCCGTCAACCTTTACAGTGAACAAGATTATAGTCAATACAAAATAACCGGTTCGGCCGCAGGAGTAAATCAAATAACACAAACCCTGCCGCCTCAGGAATTGCAAAAAATCGAGCTTTTCGGAATAATCGGCTTAATTGCTTTTTACACTTTGTTTACATGGCTGTATTTCCGCCGCCACCGCCGTATGCCGAAAATATAATCAAAAAAAATCCGCCTCATAACTTTTTTTTGAAAGGCGGATTTTTTCATTTAATATATATTTTATAAATCGGCAATAACACTCAACGATATAATTTCATCCGGTTTGCTGACCATACCATTTGCTCCGCCGCCTCGTTTTATCATATCAACAAATTCCATACCCGAAGTAACTTCACCCCATACAGTATATTGACCGTTTAGCCACGGCGCATCGGCAAAGCAAATAAAAAATTGGCTGTCCCCTGAATCAGGATCCATAGCTCTTGCCATTGAAACCGTACCTCTGACATGAGGGCGCTTATTAAATTCTGCTTTCAGCTTTTTACCGCTTCCTCCTGTTCCCGTTCCATACGGGCAACCTGTCTGAGCCATAAAGCCGTCAATAACGCGGTGAAATTTCAAACCATTATAAAATCCTGAACGGACAAGTTCTTTAATTCTGTTAACATGGTTTGGTGCATCGTCAGGATACATTTCAATCACCACATCTCCGTCTTTCAGCTTCAACAACAAAGAATTTTCAGCATCTTTAACATTATATTGAGCTTTGTCTTTTTTGGCTCTGGTCTGACTTTTAGTTAATTTTTTAGTCTCCGAATCACTCAGTTTTTTAGTGTCGGGTTTACTTAATTTTGCAGTTTTTTCATCTTTCAATAATTCTGGCATTTTTATCTCCTTTTAATTTCTATCTATAAAGCTATATAAGCTTTGTTTCAGTCTTTCGCAAGACCCAGCACATAATCGAGCCGCTCTTTGCTGCTTAAATTTTTAGGATAAGTATTTTGAATATTCTCCAAAACATTGCGTAAACCATGATTATTAGCAATCTGAATAGCCAACCCCGGACGCGCGTTTAGTTCCAACATCATCGGTCCGCGGAATCTATCCAACACAATATCCGCGCCCAAATAGCCTAAATTTGTCATCTCATAACCTTTTACCGCAATTTCAAGGTGCTCGCGCCAGAAAGGAACTTTCAGACTCATCAAATCTGCCTGTGTATCAGGGTGAAAACGAATAGGACGATTATGCAAAACTGCGGCAATAGCCTGCCCTGTTTTAACGTCAATGCCGACGCCGACAGCCCCTTGATGCAAATTGGCGCGTCCGCCTGACTCTTTAGTCGCCAAACGCATCATAGCCATCGCCGGAAATCCCTGATAAACAATAACTCTCACATCAGGAATCCCTTGAAAGCTGTAATTTTGAAACTGGTTGGAAAAGTGCACCATTTCTTCCAAAACGGCAACATCATATTTTCCGCCCAAACTGTACAGACCGCTCAATATATTAGAAATATGCTGATATACTTCATTATAACTCAAAACTTTTTCCGAAGCGGTAACAAAATGCGTGGCATCATATTCTTTGATAACCAAAACCCCTTTGCCGCCGGAACCATGAGCCGGTTTTATAACAAATTCTTTATAATCTTTAACCAAATTCAAAAAACTGTCGACTTCTTTTTGTACCTCAATCACCCCTATCAAACGCGGAGTATTGATGCCTACTTCATTAGCCAGTTTTTTAGTTTGAACTTTGTCGTCAACCAGCGGATACAGCCGGCGTTTGTTATTTTTGGCAATAATATCATAATTACGGGCATTCATTCCCAAAACACCGGCCGCGCGCAATTTTGACGGCAATACCATATTTTTTATACTTTCAAACATTATTTATCCTTTTTTGCCAGAGGAGCAAAACGCATCAATTCCGTTACTCTATATCCTGTATATGTGCCAAGCAGCATTACAATAAATAAAATAACCAGATTAAGCTCATCAAATGCAAACATCAAATGACGGATGTAGTCGTTTACAATTACAAAGTACGTAATAATCGCCACTAACACGCTGTAAACAATTTCACGAGTAGCATTGGCTGCACCCTCTTCCTCCCAAGTGATTGAAGCGCGTTCAATAATCCATGCCGTAATGATTATCGGGAAGAACAATGCCGAAGAAGCAATCGGCAATTGCCATTGATAGCCCAATACAGCCATAATCTGCATAATCAGAATTACAAAAATAACCACTGCTGAAATACGCGGAACCAAAAGCAAATTAAGTTTTGATAACAACGCGCGGATAAGAATACCAACACCGATAATCAATGAAAAGCAAACAAGTCCTGGCCAAAAACCGGTTTTTACTAAAGACATTGCTATAAGCATCGGAGTAAATGTTCCCATCGTGGCAATACCGATAACATTACGCATTAAAACTACAACCAAAATAGCTAAAGGAAAAATCATCAGCCACTTCAGTGCATTTTGCTGATTAAGAGGCAAATTATAAATAGAATAGGCAAAACTGTTTTCCTGATTTGCCAATTTTGCACGGTGTCCGGCCATTTTAAACGATGAACTCAAAGATTTCATAACCGAATATTTAATAGAAGAATTTTCACCGCCGCTGACATCGACCAAAGAACTGCCGCCGCGCTGAAAAACGACAAAATTACTCGGCAAACCTTTTTTGCCGGTTTTTATATCGTAAATTTTCCACATTTTATCCATGTAGGCTTCTATCATTACATCAGGCACAAAAGTTTTTTTGGCTTCTTTCAACTGAATTCCCCGAACCATACGCGCCGAAATTTTTTTCAAAGCCAATAAATCAATAATAGCCTGCGCCGTTTCGGTATCACTCGAACGTTCAGGCATAAAAGCCATAACTGTTTGATCTGGCGGAGTTTGATTCAAAAGTTTTACTATTTGCTGTACAGCGTCCCCTTCAAGCTTGGAAGCCGTTTCCAAAATTTGCATTGCAACATTCAGCGACTGTCCGTCAAGCACAGGAGCAATAATTTTATCGGCATGCGGCGCCGGTGTTTTACCATCGCCGTCAACATTATCATAGAGCAAAATTCTATAATATACATCCTGAACACCACGGCGGACAGCCGATTTAAGAACCACTTTATCTTTTGTTATATCGACTTTATATTTAGAAGCAACAACATCTTCATCCAAAATCTTAAAGTCAGCAGACGGCGTCGGACGGGCAATAGAAACTTTTATCGGAGTTCCCGTCGGTTCAAAACTAACATGAGCTTCAACTGTCCAAACCGCTGTTTTTTGCTTTGGAGCAAAACTAAATCCCCAATATTCTATTTTATAATACATACGATAAGCAGCAAAAAGCACCGACAACAAAAGGCCGATGCTCAACAAAATTCTGACTGATTTTAATTTTTTTAACATAATATTCCCCGACTATTTAAGAGTATTGCTTATAGAGGTGTCGACAATTGCCCGTCCGGTCAAAATATTGCGTCCGACCAAGCCTTGATATATAAATTTTTCTCTTTCTGCCAATGAAAATTGGGCATTTATAATTTCACCGCCGAACTTTACATTCATCATCACAACAACGCGGTCTTCGCCGTTTTCAACACGTTTAACACGTTGTTGACGATATATTTTCTTTTCAAAATGGTATTTTTCACCGCTTTCTCTGTTTATCAAATCAAAAGCAACCCATTTTCGCCCATCGCGTTCAAATATTTCACGATTTGCCACATCAACAGATGAAGTTTCGGCACCTGTGTCTATTCTGGCTGAAAAAGGAGTTTTCATCGGCAGAAAATAAATCGGCTCAACTGCACCGATAATTTTCAAATTATGCTGTTTTTGCTGTACTTTTGGCTGTTGAGGAGTCGGAGTTTTGATTTCCACCCCCGGAACAATGGCCGGTCTTACATTATTGGTGTTGCTGCAAGCGCCGTTTGCAAGCAAAACCGCAAGCAACAACAAAAATTTAGTCAATTTATTATTCATAATATTCCTTCATCGACTTTGTAAATATATTGTTAACAATTTAGCGTCAAACATATAAAAATGTAAAGCGAAAAAAGCCCTTTTAAGCCGATATTTTTAATGACATTTGCGATAATTTGCTGTATTCTTAGACAAAAATTGAAAAATTTGGGAAGAAAATGGAAAAGAACAAACAAAAATCTGCAACTTTAGCTCGTTTGAACAAAATGAAATATTATGTCCGCCGTTTCGGCATAATCAAAGCCGGTGAAAAATTTCTGCTGCCGACGCTCACCGCCATGGCTCTTAATATTTCCAATGTTCAGGCTCAGGAACATCCCGAAAAAACAAACGCTGCTACAAAAGATAATATCGAAACTTCCGCTTTTGACTTTTCAGAAACCGACAATTCCAACTTGTTGGCATACCGAAGCAAAGTGTGCTTTAACATCAATGCTGCAGTTGACAAGCGCGCTGATTGGTTT
>CAVIWQ010000076.1:0-6387 GCA_963646605.1 Bacteroidaceae bacterium | reverse complement strand
GCAGTGCGGCTTCGTTCTCTCAAATTTCTCTTTTGCCATTGTTCTCGTTTCCTAATTGTTGTTGCGTTAAAATCAAAAATCTTGAAAAATGGGAGAGGATGGAGCGGGTGAGGGGAATCGAACCCCCGTCATAAGCTTGGAAGGCTTCTGCTCTACCATTGAGCTACACCCGCAATAACCAATCTTATCTTCAAGTTTCTGCCTTAATTTAAATGGTGGAGGGGGAAAGATTCGAACTTTCGTAGACTGAAGTCGACGGATTTACAGTCCGTTGCATTTGACCGCTCTGCCACCCCTCCATAATTAAATTCAGACGAGGATAAAAAGGATTTTCCTTTTTGCAATTCCATAAAGCAAATAATAGCATTTTGCTCCGATTGTCAATAACTTTTTTTATTTATACATGCTAATTTTTGTTTTTGCAGCTTCTAAAGCAGCCGGCGTTCCGACATGGAAGAAGTCTGCTTGATTGATGATAAACCCGAGACGGCTTTGTTTTTGCGCAATATCGAACAAATCGCGGAGCGAAAATTTTTCTGCGGTTATTGCTGAAAATATTTTTTTGCTGACGATTGAAATTCCTGTGAACATGTATGGATAGCCAGATTGTTTAAATTCATTACGTTCAATTTTTCCGTCTGAATTTATACGATAATCACCGCCGCAATCACCGCAAACGGTGTTGACATCCTGCAATAAAAGCAAAATATCGTTTTTTTGAGGATTCCAAGCGTCCATCATGCGCCATAAAGCTGATTTGTATCCATGATCAATGAAAAAGACATCGCTGTTGCAGACAAAAAATGCTTCGTTTTCAAATAACGGCAGGGCTTTTTTTATACCGCCTCCGGTTTCGAGAGCATTGATTTCCTCAGAGAAAGATATTTTTAATTCGGGGTAGTTCGTAACAAGATGACGGCGAATCATTTCGCCTTTATAGCATAAATTTACCACAATATTTTTTATTCCGGCTTCGTTTAAGCGTTCTATATTATAGTCTATTAAAGCTTTTTCTCCGACTTTTACTAACGGTTTGGGCATAGTATCCGTTATGTTTTGCATGCGCGAACCTCTGCCGGCGGCTAAAACCATGGCTTGGTTGATAGGTTTTCTTTGCGGCAATTTGCGTTTTTCCGGCGGCAAATGCAAATCCAGCCATTGTTTTATGGGCTTTAACTTTGGATATTCCAAGGTGTTTTCGAGCATTTTCCATGTTTGCGGAATATATTTAAGATATTTTTCTTTATTGTTAACCATTGTTAAAGTTGTAAAACGCCCTAAAACCCGCATGTGCCGAAACATTGACAGGAAGGCAAAAGCGTCTTCAAAATCTTCGCGGCTTATATTTTTAAGGGTGCTGAAAAACAAATCTTTGACAACAGAAATCGTTTTGGGTGATGCGGTTCTGCGGTCGGCAGCCAGCAGACTTACAATATCGTAAGCCATCGGTCCCCACATGGCGTCCTGAAAATCAATTATGGCGCATTCTTTGCTGTCGGAAGGCAGCATAATGTTGTCAATATGATAATCCCACAAAACCAGACGGTTTGGAAGTTTGAATGCCATTTGGGAGAGTTGTTTGATTATATCCAAAAATTCGGATTTTTCAGTTTCGGTCAAAGGGTATCCCGCAGCCATCGGAAAGTACCATTCACTGAAAAGCCTGATATCAGAAAGAAGTTTTTCCTGACTGAAATCGCTTACGCATTGCGGACGTTCTTTTATTGCGGCAACTTTGGCAATTGCTATACCTGACATGGCATAAAGTTTTTCTTCATTATTGTCGGTTAATAATTTGCTGATTGTATCGTTGCCTAGATCTTCCAGCAGCAAAATGCCATTTTCCATATCTTGTTTGAGAACTTTTGGAACATAAACCCCTTTAGGGCGTAAAAATTTTGATAATTCAACAAATTCACGGGTTTTACAACGGCAGCCTTCATCATCCATAACAACAATATTTGGACGGTTAGAAAAAACAGCCCGATAATATTTTCGCGAAGAAGCGTCCGTAGCCAACGGAAGCAGTTCAAAATTATCATTTTGAGCATAAACAGCGGTAAAGTTTTTTAATTTTTCGATGCGTTTGAGATTTTCCATTGACCAAAGTTCCTGAACTGTTATTATTTGCTTATTCAGCATAAGTTTGAAGGCTTAAAATATCATTAAAGCTTCAGGGGAATTAAAGTGACATATAAATATGCGGTTTTTGATTGGGATGGAACTTTAGCCGATACTTATCCGGCTATCTCCGCGGCGTTTGACTATACTTTTGAAAAAATGTCACAGCCTAAAATTTCTTATGATGAAATTAGAAAGATAACGGGAACATTGCAAAATAAAGATACAATGGGCTACCTTTTTGGTGAAAAAAAACAGGAAGCTGCTAAATTTTTTTATGAATACATTGAAAAGCACCATACGCAAAATTTAGTTCCGCAGCCTGAGGCCAGAGATTTATTGGAGTTTTGTAAAAATAGAAATATAAATTGTTATTTATTTACCAATAAAACCACAAAATTTATTCATGCAGAATTGAAATTTTTAGGTTTTACTGAATATTTTAAAAAAATTGCAGCAGCCGGAGAATACGCTGAAGATAAACCTCACCCCATAGCCTGTTCGGCTGTTTTTGACGGGAATATTCCGCCGGTAAATGAAATTGTTGTTATCGGAGATGGTGATGCCGATGTTAAAACCGCAAAAGCTTTAGGCGGAGCAGATTGTATTATTTATGACAGAAATAATACTTATAAAGGCGAAAAGCCTAAATATAAAGTTTGCCGTTTGATTGATGCAATAAAAATTTTGGAGAAAAATAATGCCTAATAAAAATACAGTAACAATTTACGGCCGCCACGCTGTTTTGGCGGCTTTATCCAACCCTCGCCGGCGAATCAGCAAAGTTATGTGCGTCAAAGAGAATATAAATGAGATAAAAGGTAAAATTGCCGATAATAAAATTACAATCGTTGAGCGTCGAGAGTTGGATAAAATATTATCAGCTGAGGCCGTGCATCAGGGATTTGCAGCAATAGCCGAAATGCTGCCGAGTATTGATGTTGAAGATATATGCAGTTTAGCTGAAGAAAAAGAAAATTGTTATTTGTTGGTGCTTGATCAGGTTACCGATCCGCAAAATATAGGAGCTATAATCCGTTCTTGCGCGGCTTTTGGCAGTTTGGCTTTAATGGTACAGGATAAAAACTCGCCGCAGGAAAGCGGCGCAATGCTTAAAGCTGCAGCCGGAACATTTGAAAATATGCCGGTTTGCAGGGTTACCAATTTGTCTAGGGCCTTAGAACAACTTAAAAAAAGCGGTTTTTGGATTGTTGGAATGGATGGTTATGCGCAAACAAATATTGATAAATTGGATAAAAAAGGAAAATTGGCTGTTGTGATGGGAAGCGAAGGAAAAGGTATGCGCAGATTGATAGAAGAATCCTGCGACATAACTGTTCGCCTGCCTATAGCCGAAGGTGTTGAAAGCCTAAATGTTTCAACGGCGGCGGCAGTTGTTTTGTATGAATTATCTAAATAAAAAATGAAAAGGCCGGAATATGGAAGAATATATCAGAACCGAAAATCTGTTTAAAAATTACGGAAATATTGAAGCTGTAAAAAATATCAGTTTTTCAGCAGAAAGCGGTGAAGTTGTGGCTCTTCTTGGACCAAACGGAGCCGGAAAATCAACTTTGATGAATATGATTTCGGGGTATCTGTCGCCTACATCCGGTGAAATTTTTGTCTGCGGTAAAAATATTAAAGAAAACCCTTTATGGGGACGAGAACATATAGGTTTTTTGCCGGAAGGTTCGCCTTTATACGCGGATTTAACCGTAAAAGAGTTTTTGTATTATATGGCTGAATTACGAGGCTGCAAGCATAGCGCTGCCGAAGAAGCCATGCATGTTTCAAATATCGGAAATGTGGCAGGGCAAAAATTGGAAACTTTATCAAAAGGATATCAACGGCGCGTTGGATTTGCTCAAAGCATTTTATCGAATCCTCCCGTTTTATTGCTTGATGAGCCGACTGACGGTTTAGATCCAAATCAGAAAAAACATATTCGCTCTTTAATAAGCAATATGGGGAAGAACAAAACGATTGTTATTTCTACTCATTTGCTGGATGAAGCAGAATCAGTTTGCAGCCGTATTGTTATGGTTAATCATGGTGAAATCGTTGCCGATGGCAGGCTTACTGAAATTTTGAGCCAAAATAACTGTACATCGCTTGAAGAAGCATTTTTTAAATTGACCGGCGGAGAAGGAGAAAAAGCATGAAAAAACTTTGGGCGGTAACCAAGAATGAATTGCTGCGTTATTTTATTTCGCCTTTGGCATATGTTTATTTAGTGGCGTTTTTGGTTTTGAACGCCTCTTTTGCTATTTATTTCGGTAATTTTATTGAGCGTTCTATTGCCGATTTAACGTCGATGTTTGGTTTTGAACCATGGCTTTATTTGCTTTTTATCCCTGGAATTTCAATGCGTTTATGGGCGGAAGAATTTCGAAATAAAACAGTGATACAGATTGTGACCATGCCGGTAAGTATTGCAACTTTGGTTTGGGGAAAGTTTTTAGCATCATGGATTTTTGTTTTAATTGCTTTGATTTTAACGTTTCCTTTTTGGATTACGGTAAATGTTTTGGGGCATCCCGATAATGCTGTTATTATTTTAAGCTATTTCGGCAGTTGGCTGCTGGCCGGATGTATGCTGGCAATATCTCAGACTATGTCGGCTTTAACCAAAAATCAGGTTGTGGCGCTGGTTTTATCTGTTGTTGCCAATTTTTTGTTTTTTGTCAGCGGAATAGAATATGTGTTGGGCTTTTTCCGCCTTATAGCACCTGCTGTTATTGTTGATATGATTGCTTCATTCAGCTTTTTGACTCATTTTGGACAGATAACCAGCGGATTATTAGAAGCTCGATATCTGGTGTTTGCATGTTCTGTTATTGTACTTTTTAATTTGTTTACAGTGTTGATTGTCAGTTTTAAAACATCTGGAACATCAAAATGGCTGAAGTCTACGCAATCTGGATATTATGCCGTTGTTTTTGTGTTGCTTTTATTCGGTTTTATGGGGTTAAATTTGTTAGCAAACAGTTTTTTGCGAACCCAACAATATGATTTTACTGAAGAAAAAATCTATACGCTGACATCTTCTTCAAAAAAAATATTAAGCCGAATTCCTGAAAAAATTGTGGCAAAATTTTATTATTCACCTATTTTGGGACAACGTAATCCTGAAATAAGGATGATGTATGATCGTATTCGTTTGTTATTGCAGCGTTTTCAAAATCTGCAGCCTGATAAATTCAGTTATCGAATTTATAATCCTGAACCGCTGAGTGAGTCCGAAGATGCTGCCATTGCTTATGGCTTGCAGCCTTTGCCGCTGGTTGATTTGAACCAAAACGGATTTATGGGAATAGTTTTTTCAGATGCGACGGATAAAACAGAAGTTATGCCTTTCTTTCCGGTTGAGCGTCAGGCATTTCTTGAACAGGATATGATTGAAAATATATACAGGCTGCTGCACAGCCGTAAAACAATCGGAATTTTAACAAGCCTGCCGGTGATGGCAACAAGTCAGGATTACGGCTATATTTCTCCGCAATGGAATATTATTACTGAAATTAATCGTTTTTATAATATTAAAGAAATTTTAAAACCGGAAGATTTGCCTGAAGTTGATGTTTTATTGATGATACATCCTCAAAATCTCAGTGATGAAATGGTAAATGAAATTAAACGTTATTCAAAACACGGCGGTAAAATTTTGGTGTTGGCTGATACGGCAGCCGAATCGCCTCGTATTTTTTCAACCCGCAATATAGAATTTTATCCGTCTGATTTTAAGGGGCTTGATAAATTTTGGGGCTTTAGGATGTATAATGAATTTGTGGTTGCCGATTTGGATAATTCCATTACGGTTGACGCAACCAAAAATTATTCCGTAAATCCTATTTTTACTCAAGATGTTGTGCAATTTGTTTTGCCGTCAAAAAGTATGAATCCCAATTTTGATATAACGAAAAATTTGCAATCTGTATTGTTTGCCTCGGTATCTTTGCTTGTTCCTGATGGTTTTAACAGTGATTTTATTCCGTTAATGATTGGAGCGCCGTCTTCTGGGCTTTTGCCGTCAAGCGTTGTTTATGACGGAATAGAACCCAATCGGTTGTTAAATATGTTCAAACCTGATGATAATATGAAAGTTTTGGCGGCATTGCTGAAGAGCAAAAATAAGTATCTGCCTTTTGAGGTTATTGTTGTTGCCGATACTGACTTTATATATGACTCTTTTTGGAGTAAAAGCCAAACAATATTGGAAAATAACTATTTTATTCCTGTTTATGACAACGGAAATTTTGTTTT
>CAVIWQ010000075.1:0-6547 GCA_963646605.1 Bacteroidaceae bacterium | reverse complement strand
AAATCGGCATCAATTTCTTCAATTGTGCCTTGATTGTGAATGGCGCTGCCATAATTATTAGTTATGCCTGAAGCTGTTCCGCTGATTTTTTCGTAAACTTCGTCTCCGCCGACATAAAAATGATTGTTATAATCATCAAAAGAAAAAGTTTTAGCGTATCCGACAGGGCATAAGAAAGTCGAAGCCAATAAAACTGAAGACATTAACGGAATTTTATTTTTAGTACCAATTAAGCGAGTGAAAAAATGTTTGGTCATAGTCCCATCCTTAGAAGTTAAAAATAAGTAACAGATAAAAATTTAACAGTTGTTTTTGTTTACAATTATCAGTTTATTAATAAAATTATTAAAATCAAGTAAAATAGGTTGGTATTTATTCATAATTTGTAATATTTCAATAAAAAAACCTCTCATTAAGAGAGGTTTTTGTAATTTTGCTTTTAGCAAGCAACTAAATCATAGCCATACCGCCGTTGATGTTGATGGTCTGACCTGTGATGTATTGAGCTTCATCAGAAGCCAGAAAAGCAACAACGTTTGCAATATCCTGAGCTTCACCGAGTTTGGCTTCAGGAATTTTTGCCAACAAAGCAGCTTTTACGTCATCAGGCAAAACATCGGTCATCGGGGTGCGGATAAAACCAGGAGCAATAGAGTTTACGGTAATGCCGCGGGAACCGACTTCTTGCGCCAAGCATTTGTTCATGGCAATCATACCGGCTTTAGAAGCAGAGTAGTTTGCCTGTCCGGCGTTTCCGGTAACGCCTACAACCGAAGCAATACCTATAATGCGTCCGAAACGGCGTTTCATCATACCGCGAACGGCTGCTTTTGCCAATTTGAAACCGGCGGTCAGGTTTACATCTAAAACCAGCTGCCAATCTTCATCGCTCATACGGATGAAAAGATTGTCTTTGGTCAAACCGGCATTGTTTACCAAAATATCGATATGTCCGAATTTGGCTTCAACATCTTTAACCAATTGAGAAATAGATTCAGCGTTGGTCAAATCGGCTACAAAATATTCAACATTGTCGCCGAGTTCGCTTTTGAGTTTTTCCATATTGTCGGTGCGACGGTCGGTCAAGGCCAATGTTGCGCCCTGAGCATGCAGAGTGCGAGCGATTTTATCACCCAAGCCGCCGTTGGCGCCGGTGATTAATGCAACTTTATTTGTAAGTTCAAACATATTTTTTTCCTTTACTGTTTGTTATAAATTTTTTGCGAGTTCTTCAATTTCTGCAGGACTGCAAACAGATGCGGTGTTAATGTCTTTGTAACCGCGTTTAACCATACCGGAGAGAACTTTTCCGGCACCGAGTTCATAAATGTCCGTTATAGATTGATCATGCAGAAAAGCCATGGTTTCACGCCAACGGACGGAACCGGTTACCTGCTCAATCAAACGTTTGATAATTTCTTTTTCATCTGTAATCGGAGCGGCCAAAACGTTTGAGATAAGCGGAATGTTTGCTGAATGTGCCTGAACTTCCATAAAAGCACGGGCCATAACTTCGGCGGCCGGCTGCATAAGCGGACTGTGAAAAGGTGCGCTTACCGGAAGTTTTATGCAACGTTTTGCTCCAAATTCAGACGCTATTTCAACAGCTTTTTCAATAGCTTTCATATGACCGGACAAAACAACCTGTCCTTCAGAATTGTCATTTGCCGCAACGCAGATATTGTTTTCATCGGCGCAGGCTTCAACTAATGAATTGACTTCATTAAATGACAAACCGATTACGGCGGCCATGCCTCCGACACCCAAAGGAACGGCTTTTTGCATTGCATCGCCGCGGGCGCGCAGCAGTCTGGCTGTATCTGCCAAAGAAAAAACTCCGGCGGCGCAGGCTGCCGAATATTCGCCCAAAGAATGTCCAGCAACAAAAGCAGCTTTGTCTTTGAGTTTGATTCCGAATTCTTTTTCAAGAACACGGACAACAGCCATCGAAACCGCCATTAATGCCGGCTGAGCGTTGGCTGTCATGGTCAATTCATATTCGGGACCATTGGTCATTAATTGAAATAAATTTTGGTTAAGAGTGCTGTCAACTTCTTCAAAAACTTCTCTTGCCGAGGCGAAGTTGTCAGCCAAATCTTTTCCCATGCCTACAAATTGTGATCCTTGGCCGGGAAAAACAAAAGCGTTTTTCATCAAAAACCTCTTTTTATATTGATAACAGGCATTGTTTAAGCTTAAAAAAGCCAAAAAGTCAAGTTAAAAAACCTTTTGTTAACTTTAGAGAAAGAATCTCAAGTTTATAGTGGGAGCATAGTTTTTTATGTGGAGTTACCTGATATGTTCGAATTGGTTTCGGGGTTGGCCGAAAAAGATTTTATCATAAATTTACGCCTGTGTTCGGTTTTGTTTGAAGATAACAAGCTGTATCCTTGGATTTTTTTGGTTCCAAGAAAAGAAAACACCAAAAATATGACATTTTTGACCATGGAAGAAAGAATGCAGTTGATGAAAGAAATTGCTCTCTGCGAAGAAGTTATGGTGGAGCAGTTTAAACCAGCGCAGACAAATGTAGCCATGATTGGAAATAAAACACCTCAGTTGCATGTGCATGTTATTGCCCGCTTTGAAGGAGATCCCGATTGGCCGGGGACAGTTTGGGACGGACACAGAGAAAAATATTCTAAAGAAGAAAAACAAAAAGTAATCAGCGATATTAAAAAAGCAATTATGATAAAAATGACCGATCCGCGTTTTTATCAGCATTGATATAGAGATAATAATGGCAAGAAGACAAAAAAAACCGACACTGTATTATCAGATAAGCCGCCGGATATATGGTTTGGCTTTAATTTTTGCAACCATAATTCTTTGGGGAGCATTGACTTTTTATTCTCCTGAAGACAGTTCGTTTAATCATGCCGGAAGAAAAATAAGTAATTTTTTTGGAGAATTCGGTGCTGATTCTTCAGATATTATGATTACTTTTTTAGGAATTTCTCTGCCTGTTTTTATGCTTGCATTCTGCCGTTGGGGCTATGCTTTATGCCGGCTTCAGCCTTTATCTCATATATGTTTTCGCTTGACTGCATGGCTGGCTGGCTTGTGTTTTACGGCTATGGCTTTCAATCGTATAAATATGGGCGGCGAAGTCGGAAAACTTTTATCAAAACATTTGTTTTCGGTTGTTCCTGATTTTAGCTGTAAAACGGAGTGTTTAACGGTTGCTTCCGCATTGATGGGATTTTTAGCTCTTAATTTTGCAGTGGCTCTCCATCTGAAATTTTGGTTTGAAATTATAAAATCAATCGTTCTTTGGGTGTTTAGAGGAATAAAGCTTTTTGGAAAATTAATAAAATTAGGTTTTATCAGTCTTATAAAGATAAGAATTCATTTGCCGCAAAAGAAAAAGACCGAAAAGAAAGAACCTGTGTTTTCTATGGATAAAGATACAGAGGAAGATGACGGCAAAGATATTATTACCGCTCCCAAAATAAAAACTAAAGATGAACCGAAAAGCAAAACACAAACAAAGAAAAATGACGAAAAGAATACGGTTGCAAGCGGGTATGTTTATCCGTCTCTTGATTTGCTGTCAAAACCGAAAAATACAAATTCCGGCGTTGTCAGTGAAAAAGAGTTGGAAGCCATTGCCCGAAAACTTGAATCTGTTTTGCAGGAATTTGGCGTAAACGGAAAAATCGTAAAAATAAGACCGGGACCGGTTGTAACATTGTACGAATTAGAACCGGCTCCGGGGACAAAAACCGCAAGAGTTATAGGCTTGTCAGATGATATAGCTCGCTCAATGTCAGCCATATCTGTGCGTATTGCGGTTGTTTCGGGTAAAAATACCATAGGTATAGAATTGCCTAACACCACGCGTGAAATTGTTTGGCTGCGTGATTTATTTGAAAGCAGCGGTTTTACCGACAGCAAAAATACCTTAAATGTTGTTTTAGGAAAAGACATAGGCGGAGAAAATACTTATGCTGATTTAGCAAAAATGCCGCACTTGCTTGTTGCCGGTACAACCGGTTCGGGAAAATCAGTCGGTATGAATTCGATGATTTTGTCTTTGCTTTACAGAATGCGTCCGGATGAATGCAAGTTGATAATGATTGACCCTAAGATGTTGGAATTTTCTGTTTATAATGGTATTCCGCATTTGCTTACGCCGGTTATTACCGATCCGGCTAAAGCAGTTTTGGGGTTAAAGTGGGCGGTTAAGGAAATGGAAGACCGCTATCGCGCTATGGCGCAGCTTAATGTCAGAAATATTTCCGGCTATAATAAGAGATTGGAAGAAATAAGGGAAAGCGGTGAAAAACCGGTAAGAACCGTACAGACCGGATTTGATATGGAAACCGGCGCTCCTATTTACGAACAACAGGAAATAGATTTGACGCCTTTGCCTTATATTGTGATTGTTGTTGATGAAATGGCCGACTTGATGTTAGTTGCCGGAAAAGAAGTGGAAGCAGCTATTCAACGTTTGGCTCAGATGGCTCGTGCCGCCGGTATTCACTTGATTTTGTCAACACAGCGTCCTTCGGTTGATGTTATTACCGGCGTTATTAAAGCTAACTTCCCAACTCGTATAAGTTTTCAGGTGACTTCTAAAATTGACAGCAGAACCATTTTGGGCGAACAGGGAGCGGAGCAGCTGCTCGGTATGGGGGATATGCTCTATATGCCGGCAGGACAGCGCCCGATACGTGTTCACGGCAGTTTTGTAAAAGACAGCGAAGTTGAAGCCATTGTTGAATTTTTGAAAAAGCAAAGTAAGCCGGAATATGTTGAAGCTGTTACTGAAGGTGAACTCAATACCAAAGATTCCGGCTCGGTTTTTGACCGTACGGCAATGGGAAGCGCCTCGGGCAGCGGTGATGAAGATTTGTATGAACAAGCTGTGGCTATTGTGCGCAATGATAAGAAAACATCCATAAGCTATGTTCAGCGCCGTTTGCGTATAGGTTATAACCGCGCGGCTTCGCTTATTGAACGTATGGAAGAAGAGGGAGTTATTTCTGCGCCTGATCATAGCGGAAAACGAGAAATTCTTTCTTAGTCGGTGATTCCGAAATTTCCGGCAACCAAAATAATCAAGGCAATTAAAAAGCCAATCATTGAAAAACCGGCTTTTATTGAAATATCATCGGGAATTTTGTTGTATTTGTTTAAGGCAAATACAAATAACGGAGCTGTTAAGAGCAAAGCTGTAACATATCCTGGGTTGGGAGCTACACGTAAAGCAAGAGTTTTTGCTGTGATTAGCGCAACGCTGAAACTAATGATATAAACACCGGCTTTTATTGCTTTGGGTGCAAAAATTTGTTGAATAAAGCATTTGAAATTGAGTTTTTGGCTTTTGATAAACCAATAAGAATTTACTATGCCGCTGACCATGGTTGCAACTGTGAGATAATAAATAACCGAACTCCAAACCGATGTTCCTCTCATAGCTATTTCTTTAGTAGCAATGCTCATTCCAGATAATGATAAAATTGCCGGAAGCATATATTCCGCCAGCTGCTGTGAAACCGGACTTTTAATCATATACCAATAACTGACTGTAAAGCCGAATAAAAGTAAAATTATGGTAATAACTGTTGTTCCATCATTTATCAGATTGTCAAAAGATTGCGGTGTTAATATCCACCAAAAAATTGTTGTAGCCATTGCCGTTAAGGCCATAACTCGTGATGTGGGACCAGCTCCGTATTGCGCTGATGCAAAAAATAAATGAGAATCGTAAACGGCAATCATAATTCCCTGTGCAATCAAAAGAAACCAATAGAAGCCTGATTTTGGAACCTCAAATAAAAAACAAAAAGGTAAAAATATCAAACCAATGCCTATTCCTCGCCAAATTCCGAGTAAATAGGCATTAAGCCTGTAATGCTGATTGAAAATAGTGTAAACAGCGGTAAAAAATCCATATATAAGACCGTTTATAATCCAAAGCATATTTTTTTCCTTTGGATATAAAATAGTTTTTCAGCTGATAAAAAAAAGGTCTGAAAAAGTTTTTATTACCATATTTAAAGCACAAAAAGCCCCGCAAGTTGATTATGCGGGGCTGAGAGGAATATTTATTGGAAGGATTCAATCCAAGAAATAATGGCTGACTGCGGATTTAATCCTACTTTTGTATCAACTTGTTTTCCGTCTTTGAATAAAAACATTGTAGGAATACTGCGAATTCCGTAGCCTGCAGCTGTGTTGGGAGCGTCATCAACATTCATTTTGCAAATTTTAACTTTATCGCCCATTGTTTTGCCTACTTCTTCAAGAATCGGGCCAAGCTGGCGGCATGGACCGCACCATTCTGCCCAAAAATCAACCAAAACTAAACCCTTGCTGTTTAATACTTCTTGTTCAAACTGTGCGTCATTAATTGCTAACATAGTTTTTCCTTTCGATTTTGCTTATACCACTGTTTATATATTTACTTAATCGAATATATTAAAGGTTAAAAAGATAAAAACAATATTTATTTTATCAGATTTCCATCATATTGGCGGTGTTGGTCCATAAAATATAGCTTTTGATTTCATAATCAGGATATATTTTATTTAACAACGCT
>CAVIWQ010000074.1:0-6594 GCA_963646605.1 Bacteroidaceae bacterium | reverse complement strand
GTGTTTAACTTTAACCAACTTTCTTTAGGCGCAAAATTGGTTTTGGTAGTCTTGATGTTGGTTAGTGTATTCATGGGAGCAAAGTGGCACTCATGGGTAAAGAGCACATCTTGGACAAGCGCTTCTGCATGTTTGATTGTTGCCGGTATTTTTTCCTTTATCGGCATGGGGCTCATTGGTCTGAACACATTTGCTTATTTGGCGTTGGGAACGGTTCTGTTAGGAATAGTTCTTTTTGCCTTCTTGGTGTTGCCGATTGATAAAAATGCTCCAAACAATCTGCTTTATGCACTTGCTTCCTGTTTTGCAGTTTCATTGCTCAGCTGGCCGCTCGGATTGGATTTTGTATGCCCTCCGGTCTGGCTTATGAACGTTTGTATCTGGCTTGAAATTGCAGCACTTTCCTATTTTGTTCTAAGCGGTTTGGGCCTTTTGGTTGTTTCTTTGCGCTCAAGCAAAAACTGAAATGCCCTTTGATGTGAACGGTCTGATTTGTTAATCAGACCGCTTTTTTTATATTCAATTTTAAACTTTATGCGGAAGTTTGGCGTAAATACGTGTGCTAATCCAATTCGGCAAAATAGAAACCGCCCATGATGCCAACCGCATCGGCCATGGAAAAGCAATCAAACCGATATTTCTTTCCAGACGTTTGGCTATAATTTTTGCTGCTTTTTCTGCTGACATAAAAAACGGCATAGGGCATGTATTTTTATCTGTAATCCGTGATTTTACAAAACCAGGGCAGATGACGCTAACCTGAATGCCGCTTGAGATCAAAGATGCCCGCAGGGCTTCGCCGTATGCTTTTACGCATGCTTTGCTGGCGCTGTAAGACGGGCAGGCTGCCAAACCATGATAACCGGCAATTGAGCTCATAATTGCAATAGCGCGCGGTTGTTTGCTGTCGCGTTTTTGAAACAAATTTAAAGCCGGCTGTACTGTATTTAAAACACCGAATATATTTGTATTAAAAGTTTTGTATACATTTTCGCTTGTTTCTTCTAGGGTAGCAACACCGGCATTGGCAATAACCAAATTCAGCGGAGATATTTTTTCGGCCTCTTCAATCCATAATTTTAGTGCCTGTGTATCGGTAACATCGACAATACGGCTGTAAACGTTAGCTCCCAATTTATTACATTTTTCAGAAACTGTTTCTAAGCGTTCGGCATTTCTGCCGCATATAAAAATGTTTTCGGCCTTGTGGGCGGCAAAATAAATAGCCAGAGCTTCGCCAATACCGGAAGAAGCGCCGGTAATTAAGATATTTTTGAATTTTGTTGCCATGTTTTTTATCCATTAATTATTAATCTTTTGCCGTTATGATAGCAGAAAAATTAATTTTAGGGAGAAATTTTTTGAATATATCCAGTATGACGGGATTTTGCCGCACCTGCGGACGCTATGCGGATGAAAATACGGCTTTTGATTGGACTTTTGAAATAAAAAGCGTTAATGGGAAAAATCTTGACTTTAAAATCCGTACTCCTGCAGATTTTGAATGTTTGAGTACGGGGTTTAAATCGATTGCGCAAAAATATTTTGATCGTGGTTCTTTTTCTGTTGTTCTTGAAATCAGCGGCAGAGAAAAAAACGGACAAGTTAAAATCAATAAAGATTTGTTGAATTTATTGATTAAGACTGCGGTTGATATAGAAAATGAGAATACCTCGGTTCGTTCTTTTTCAGTCTGTGAGCTTTTAGGAATAAATGGTGTCATCGAATTTGAAAACAATAAATTTACCGATTTGGAAATGGAAAAAATACAGCAAGCTTTGTTTGGCGAATTTGAAAACTGCTGCCTTGGACTGTATAAAGATCGTTGTCAGGAAGGTGAAAAGATTGCTTCGGTTTTAAAAAATTTACTGGAAAAAATTTCTATAGTGGTGGAAAAAATTGCATTTCTTTCTGAAAAAACACCGCAGCATTTAAGAGAAAAGCTGACGCGTCAGATAAATGATTTTTTAGGCGAAAATAATTCTGTCAGTGAGGAACGTTTGGCGCAGGAAATAGTGTTTTTGGTGAATCGCGCTGATATACGTGAAGAAATAGACAGGCTGCGTGCTCATTTGAAAACAGCATGGCAATTGTTGGATAAAGGCGGCAGCATAGGTCGCCGGTTTGATTTTTTGTGTCAGGAACTCAACCGTGAAACTAATACAACTTGTTCAAAAGCGGCGGAAGTTGAAATTGTAAATTTAGGAATGGAATTGAAAATTTTGATAGAACAATTGCGTGAACAAGTACAAAATATGGAGTAGAATTAATGGATAATGTTATTGATTATTTGCGTAATGTGCGCCGCGGGGCAATGTTTTTAATCGAAGCTCCTTCCGGAACCGGAAAAGGAACTGTAATTAAAGAGCTGATGAAACGCGATGATAAGTTGAAATTTTCCGTGTCGGTAACGACCAGAGCTCCGCGTTATAACGAAGTTGAAGGTGTCGACTATTATTTTATAACCGATGAACAATATAATAAATATCGTGATGAGGGAGCTTTTTATGAATATGTCGACTCGCAGTATGGAAACAGATACGGAACATTGCGTTCTGAAGTCGATAGTTTTTTGAATGTAGGGGAAGATGTTATTTTTGATATAGACTGGATGGGAGCACGCCAAATGCGCGAAAAAGCGCCGGATGACGTGGTTACTATTTATATGCTGCCGCCGTCAATCAAAGAAGTTCGTGAAAGACTTGAAAATCGCGGAACAGACAGCAAAGATGTTATTGAAAAACGCATGAATATGGTTGCGGACAAAATAGAGCATTGGAATGAGTTTGATTATGTCGTTGTCAATGTCAGCTTGGAAGATACGGTTGAGAAAATCCGCCGCATTATTTCAGGAGAAAGAATGAAACGTATACGCCAGCAAGCGGGTTTGGAAAAGTTTGTGGCTGAATTGATGGCGGAAGCTAAAGCTGCAAAATGATTGCTTGCTAAAAACAATATTTTTTTATATGTTGATGACAAATTTAAAAAGGCAAAAAAAATGACCCCGACTTCAATTTTAGGCAGATATCTTACTCGACAGCTGATTATGAGCTTTTTGGCTGTGTTGCTGATGATTACCGGTGTCATTTTTATGTTTGAAATCATTGAGCTTTTACGCCGAACAGCAGAGCGTCCGGATGTCGATTTTGTTTTTATATTAAAAATGGCTTTTTCAAAATTACCGCGCACGTTTGAACTGGTATTTCCGTTTGTGATGATGATTGCGGCGATGGTTACATTTTGGAAAGTCAGCCGCTCAAATGAGTTCGTAGTTATCCGTGCGGCAGGTGTTTCGGTTTGGGGATTTTTAACCCCCGTTATGTTTGCTGTTTTTTTGGTTGGTGTTATCAATGTTGCGGTTATAAATCCGATTTCTTCATATCTGTATGAAGTTTATGAAACAATGGATTACCGTTTTAAAACCAAAAATCCAAAAGCTGTACTGTTTTCCAATAAAGGACTGTGGATACGTGAAGCAGGTGATGATGATAAAATTTTGGTTCTTACGGCCAGATCCGTGCGGCAGGAAAATAACATTTTGCTTATGCGGCAAGTCAGTTTGTTGGAAATGAATCGCAATTCGCAATTGCTAAAAAGAATAGAAGCATATGCAGCTGAACTGCGCGACGGACAGGTCGAGATGAAAGACGTTAAGATTTTTGAAGCCGGAAAGCCGACAGAAAAAATTAATGATTTTGATTATAAAACAACTTTGACCATAGATAGAATAAAAGAAAACTTTATTGATCCCGAAGCTATTTCTTTTTGGAGTTTGCCGGATACGATAGAATTTTACGAAAAATCAGGTTTTTCGGTGGTTCGTCATAAAATGCGCTATTTATCGCTGTGGGCTTCGCCGTTTTTATTAATGTCTATGGTTTTGGTCGCGGCTGTTTTTGCTTTGCGCGGAAGTACGCGCGGCGGCGGAGTTATGTTTATGATTGTTGGCGGAATATCGACAGGTTTCGTGGTTTATTTTATGTCGCAGATTATTTATGCCTTTGGAATTAATAATTATATCCCCGTTGAATTGGCGGTTTGGGCTCCGACATTGATTATCAGTATGATAGCATCATCGTTGCTGCTGCATTTGGAAGGAAATTAAATTTATTTTATATTCCAGCCGGTAACCTTATCATTTACAAGATCGATTTTTAAATTGTAGCGATTTTTTCCGGTTTGACCGTATTTCCATGTTTCGCCTTTTTTATTTTTTGCTGCCCATTCGGAAATGTGTTCGGGGTATCCTATAGAATCCAACAATTGCTCGGAAGTTTGGTCAACCCAAATTGATTTGTTTAGAATCTGTGCAACAATTGTTCTGTTGTTATATTTTGCCATCAATTTTTCTATACGCTTCTTTTTTAAAAATGTTTTTATAAGTTTTAGTAATGACAGAACATAAAGAAGCACAGCTCCGACAAGAGGCATAAATAAAAGTATTATGAAAGACAGAAAAATAATAAAGTTGCGCATAATGTCCTCAGATTATTGTTTTTTACAGTTTTGATTCCAATATTTGTAATATTTATAAAGATGTTTGGCGGTTTCTTTGGTGTCCTTTCGGCTGGGCAGCATTGGATCATAAATACTGCAGAAACTTTGAGAGGAAAGTCTATTTAGTTCCTGTTGTTTCAAAAATTCAGTCTCTGTAGAGCAATTCGTCAGTATCAGTATTATCGGTAGAAGCAATATTGTTTTTTTCAGTAACATTATTTTTGTCCTTTACGGTTGAATATGTTTGTTGATAATTAAACAGAATTTGTTTTATTTTTCCTTCTGTGTCTTGGCTTACAGCTGCGTTTATAAGTGCAGATAAAGCGACAATTATCATCAGCGATAATGTGAGTGCCTGCAGAGGTGTAAAGTTGTTTTTGTAATAAGTTTCGGTCTTTACATCGGCTTTTACCGCTAAAAGCAGGCAGCAAGCAATAAAAAATAAAAATGCAAAAAAGCCTATGCCCCAGGTTGCATAATTATTTCCGCCAAAATAGCTGCATATTTCTATAAAGTCGCTGCAACATGCCAGTACTATAATGGTAAGTATGGTTATAATTATAGAGGTTTTGCTTTTCATCCTATAGAACCTGATTTATAAATTCTTGAATATCTGTTTTATTTTTTGCAATTTTATAAGCGTATGTTGTTGTCCGTCCTGTACGATTTGAGGAAATGTAATTTTTTGTTAATGCCGCGTTTTGCAAGTCTTTTATCAGAGGTTTGCTATTGCGGGTAATTTCTTTGCTATCGCTGGAAAATTTGAGGCATAACTTAACTTCTGAGGTAATATTGTCGGTAAAAGATATTTCTATTTGTTTATAATTTTCACCGTTTCCGCAATTTATCCAGTCAAAATAGCAGGCGTAAAAACCGCCTTTCGGATTATGAACCCACACAATGTTAAAATTATGTCCGTCTAAAGCGGAACTCAGGTAACTGAACCATTTTTCGGCACACCACGTTTTTATATCATTGTCATTGCAATCTTTTATCAGTTTTTCAATACTCTCGAGCCGACGGTAAAAACTATCAAAGATAAAATTACATTTTCGATTTTCTTCCAATAATTCTAACATATCTTTGCGCCGTAAAGAACAGCAATCGCTTTGCGGCAAGACATTCTTATCAGCTGTTTGATAATCGCGGACATAATCCATGGTTTTAAAATAGCAGACTTTAATTTGCCGTCCTGAAAACAGTTTATCGTTTTTTAAAGCGGTAACATATTTAATAATTTGATTGCCGTGTTCATTTGTATAAGTTTTATCTTCAATAATCAAAAGATAAGAGGTCGTAACAACCAATACGTCAATGTTTAAATATTGTTTTTTTATTTCTAAAATTTCTTCGTTTTCGGAGATGCCGCATTTTTTCAAAAATGTATGAGCCAGCTTAAATTCTTTAGGATTAGAGTTTTTATATTTGTTTACTCCAAAGGCAAGCATATAGCAGATAAAGGCATCTTGCGACAGTTCGCTGGTTGCATAATTAAAAATATTTGGTTGTTCAATAAGTTGTTCCATTTTATATCTCTCTATGCTGATTGATAAATGTTTAATAGGTTTACTTTAAGTTGTATTATGTAAGCTGTCAACAAAACTATCGAAAATATTGAGGCAGATACCTTAGACTGATGGATTATTGCCAATAAGCTAAACAGTACCCTCGAAATTTACGAACTTGCGGAAAATAACGATAAAGGGCGGAATTTAAACCCCGCCTTTTCGTTATCCTTCTTCTTTATAATTCTATAACTTTAGGAGCCGTATTGTTTGCAGGTGTTTTTCTTGTTTGCATTTTTCCTATTTTGCGCTGAAAGTCTAAATTAGCCTCTGCGGGAAGTAATGGCTCTAAAAACAATCCCATATACGCCATATCTTCAATATATTCGCCATCAGGTGTCTGCCAAGCTTTTATCAACCAGACATTTTTTATTGTTTCTTTAAAATAAATAGTTGATGTTCCGTTAATATTATTAATTTTAAGTCTGTTTTTATTTACATCAAAAGAAGACATGTCGTCATTGATCTTTGCAAATGCATATATCAAATCGCTTAATGATCCGCCGAATCTTTGGGTTTCATAGTTTGGAAC
>CAVIWQ010000073.1:2641-6843 GCA_963646605.1 Bacteroidaceae bacterium | reverse complement strand
CTTGAAAGCCTTGGACGAGGTGAGGGTTTCTGTCTTGGGAAAAAAAGGCATAATCACCGAAAAAATGAAAACTCTCGGCACCTTGCCGCTGGAAGAAAAAATTGCGGCTGGAAAACTGCTGAATGTTTTGAAAACAGCATTGGAAGCAGCTATTGACAACAAAAAACAACAATTGGAAACCGAAGAATTGAACCGCCGTTTGGCTGGCGAAAGAATAGATGTAACGCTTCCCGTGCGCCCTGAAATTCAAGGAAGAATTCATCCTGTTTCTAAAATTTATGAAGAAGTCGTTGCCATTTTTGGACAAATGGGGTTTGAAGTTGCCGAAGGACCGGATATTGAAGACCAGTTCCATAACTTTAATGCTTTAAATATGCCTGCCAACCACCCCGCAAGACAAATGCAGGATACTTTTTATATTGCCAATCCCGACAGCTCTGATTTTGATGACAGCTTTGTTGTGCGTACGCATACTTCGGGTATGCAAATCCGCACAATGGAAAGCAAAAAGCCGCCAATTCGCATTATAGCTCCCGGACGCACTTACCGCAGCGATTATGACGCCACCCATACACCGATGTTTCATCAGGTTGAAGGTTTGGTTATAGATAAAACCACGACTATGGCTCACTTAAAAGGCTGTTTATATGATTTTGTGCGCGCATTTTTTGAAGTGGACGACATCAAAGTCCGCTATCGTCCGTCATATTTTCCATTTACTGAACCAAGTGCCGAAATGGATATCGGCTGCAAAAAAGGCAAAGGCGAACTTAAAATCGGTGAAGGCGATGATTGGTTAGAAATTTTGGGCTGCGGTATGGTTCACCCCAATGTTTTGCGCGCCGGAGGAATTGATCCTGACGAATATCAAGGATTTGCTTTCGGAGTAGGTATTGATCGTTTGGCAATGTTAAAATACGGTATTCCCGATTTGCGCACATTTTTTGAATCTGATTTACGCTGGTTAAAACATTATGGATTTGTACCATTGGATGAATCATCTATGACCGGCGGTTTAAGCAATAATGGAGGATTGGCACGATGAAATTTACATTATCCTGGTTAAAAGAACATTTGGATACCGAGGCAACGGTTGATGAAATTTCCGCGCGTTTGACACAAATAGGGCTGGAAGTTGAAGAAGTTTTTAATCCTGCAGCCAAATTGAATGGTTTTATAACCGCTAAAGTCGAAAAATGTGAAATGCATCCCGATTCAGACCATTTACATTTGCTGAGCGTTAACACCGGAAAAGAAATGTTGCAGGTTGTCTGCGGCGCTCCGAATGTTAAACAAGGCACAATCGGAATTTTTGCTCCGGTAGGCGTGATCATTCCCTGTTATAATGAAAAACTGACGGTTGGTAAAATCCGCGGTGTTGAAAGTTTTGGTATGCTGTGTTCGGAAAAAGAGCTTTGCATAGGCGAGGATCATACCGGAATTATCGAATTGCCTGAGGATACAAAAATTGGTGTTCCAGCTGCTGATGTTTTGAATATTGATCCTGTGATTGAAATTTCTATTACGCCGAACCGCGCCGAATGTTTGGGCGTTTTCGGCGTAGCTCGTGATTTGGCTGCTTCCGGTTTGGGAACTCTGAAGCCGCTGTCTTTTGCTAAACCGGTTTCTGTATTTGAAAATCCTATTAAAATCAAAGTAGAAGCTCCGGAAGTTTGCCCTGTATACACAGGACGCTATATCCGCGGTGTAAACAATCATGCCGAAACTCCAAAATGGATGAAAGACCGCCTGTCAGCAATCGGTTTACACTCTATTTCTCCGTTGGTTGATGTTACAAACTACCTCAATTATGATTTGGCTCGTCCGCTGCACGTGTTTGACGCAGACAAATTAACCGGCGGATTAACCATTCGTATGGCGCATGAAAACGAACCTTTTACTTCTCTTGAAGGCAAAGAGTATAAACTTGATACTCAAAGCCTCGGAATTTGCGATGATGAAGGCGTTCAATGTCTTGGGGGTGTTATGGGAGGCGCGGCAAAAGGCTGCACAAAAGAAACAGTTAATGTTTTACTGGAAAGTGCGGCTTTCAAGCCTGAGTGTGTTGCTCGTACCGGAAGACATTTTCAAATAGAGTCGGATTCCCGTTATCGTTATGAACGCTGGGTCGATCCTAATTCGAATGTTTTCGGTTCTGAATACGCAACAGCTTTGATTTTGGCTATTTGCGGCGGCGAAGCTTCAAACATAACAGTATGCGGTGAAGAAAATTATCAGTCGAAAGCTGTAAGTCTGCGCTATGAGCGCGTGAAAACTTTGGCCGGCATAGATGTTTCTAAAAATGAAATCAACCGCATTTTAACCGCTCTTGGTTTTGCCCTTGATGACAAAGGCGACAGTGTTGTGGCTGTTTCACCAAGCTGGAGAGGCGATATTGAATGTGAAGCCGATTTGGTTGAAGAAATTGTCCGTATGGTCGGATTGGACAATATTCCGGCTGTTTCTCTGCCATCAGATGAATTTCCAAAACAAACGCTGACCGACAGTCAACATCGTGCTTTAATTGTTAAACATGAATTGGCATCGCGCGGAATGTATGAAACCGTAACTTGGAGCTTTACCGATTCAAAATTGGCCAAACCTTTCCGTAAAGGGCGCGAACCTGTGCTTTTGATGAATCCAATTGCTTCTGAATTAGATGAAATGCGTCCGTCTGTTTTGCCAAATCTGCTGCTGGCGGCACGCAACAATATTGCCCGCGGTGCCTCCGATATGGCTTTATTTGAAGTCGGCCCCGAATTTTATGGTTGCCGCCCGAAAGAACAGGGAACTGTTGCCGCCGGTATTCGCTGTGGAATGACTGCTAAAAAACATTGGTTGAATGAAGTGCGCACTTATGACGTTTTTGATGCGAAAGCTGATGCTTTGGCAGCAATAGCAGCAGCTAATGGTCCGTGGGACAGTGCTCAAATTACAACCGACGCGCCTGAATATTATCACCCCGGACGCAGCGGAACTTTGCGTTTGGGTAAAAATGTTCTGGCTTATTTCGGTGAAATTCATCCGTCTGTTCTTAAAACTTATGACATTAAAAGCAGAGTAGTGGCTATTGAGGTATTTCTGGACAACATTCCGCTGCCTCGCGGCAATGCAGGAAAATCAAAGAAAAAACTCGAATTGTCAAATTTGCAGTCGGTTGATAAAGATTTAGCTTTTGTTGTAAACAAAGATGTTTCGGCAGCTTTGATTATTGCAGCCGCTAAAAACGCCGATCGCAATCATATTGCCGAAGTTCGGGTTTTTGATGTGTTTGAAGGCGGAAATTTGCCGGAAGGTAAAAAATCCATTGCTTTGAGCGTTACTTTCCAACCGAAAGAAAAAAGCTTTACCGATCAGGAACTTGACGGATTAATGAAAAAAGTTATTTTGGAAGTCGGTAAAAAAACAGATGCAGTTTTACGTCAGTAAAAATCCGTCTTTTGATAAAAAGCCGTTCGAAAGAACGGCTTTTTTGTTGCTTTTTCCCATTATGATGATGAAAAAAATAAAACCACCATTATATAGAAAAAAAGGAGAATTTTGATGGAAATATACTTATTTGTGGCTATGTTTCTTTTATATCTTGTAATGGCGGTATTTACTTCCAAACAGCTTATGCAGCGGCTTTGGCTGGCATCTTTTTTAATTGCTTTTGCAATAACGGGAGTTGCTTTAAGCTTTTTGCGCTTTGAAAATCAGGATATTATGATGAACGCGGCAGAACTCAGCTGGTATTATATTTTGTATTTGTTTGCAGCAATAATGTTTGTTTTGGGAATAATCAACCTTTGGATTTTTCGCCGTGCAGCATGGCAAATATTATTTGAAAACAAAGATGAAAACTAACTGACCTTACGGATATAAATAGGCTGGCTGTTTTTTCCGATATGAATAAAATATTTATGCCTTCCCGGAAGTCTGAAATGTTCAGACGCATTTAATACACGGCGAACTGTGTCCGCATATCGGCTATGTATGAAAAATGTGTCTTTATAGGGAGTAACTTTGGTAAACGGCAATTTGCGAACAGTAGACAATGCTTCTTCAAGGCTGTTCCATGTCGGCATGCCGACAAGATCATGCGGCCACAGTTTAGGAATAAAAAACGCACCTTCTTTTTCTATTTCCTTAACACTTTTACCTAGCAATAAGAGTAAGTTTTCATTCGTTTCTTCCATATTATCGCTGGCATGGATTAAATT
>CAVIWQ010000073.1:0-2631 GCA_963646605.1 Bacteroidaceae bacterium | reverse complement strand
GATTAAATTTTTGCCGAGCATTTGGCGGTATGCGGCTTTAGCGGTTGAAACGGCAATATTTTTTCCATTTGAAAATTGGCAGTTTTTATCATGAACCAAAAGTGCCAAAAAAGGACCATTGCCGACTTCTTTTGCTTTTTTAACGCCTTTTGGCAGTTTTTTCCCGTAAAAACGAGCCAAATTGCTTTCAAAAGCATCTTTTGACCAGCTTATTTCATAAGCCTGAAACAATTCAAATTTCTTTTTAATATCACCAATCAGGTTTTTTGCCATAAAGCGGGCATTTGCCCAGATGATGAATAAGTACAGTTCTTTTTCCATTGCCAATCTTTATTGATAAAACCTCTCATAATATATATTCATTTATATGTTGGCGCAACATTATTTTCGGCAAATGAATAAAAAGTGCAAAAAACATTCTGAGCTTGTTTTTTCTTATGTTTAAGGTATTATACCGGCAACATTAATAACATAAGGGTTATAAAAATGAAATTGACTATAATCGGCACCGGATATGTGGGCTTGCCTACCGGTGTGGGCTTTGCTGAACTTGGCAATGAAGTGGTTTGTGTTGATAAAATTGCCGATAAAATCGAACGTCTGAACAAAGGCGAACTAACTTTGTTTGAAGACGGTTTGGAAGAATTGTTCTGCAAAAATGTCAAAAAAGGCAACATACGTTTTACTCTTGATATGAAAAATGCTGTTCAAGGGGCAGATGTGGTAATGTTGGCAGTCGGCACGCCTCCGCACCCGATTACAAAAGAGGCGGATATGCAATATATTTACGCCGCAGCGGAAGAATTGGCTGAATATCTTGACGGTTATACGGTTGTGGCTACAAAATCGACCGTTCCGGTAGGCACGGGAGATGAAGTTGAAAAAATAATCCGCAAAGTAAATCCAAAAGCCGATTTTGATGTGGTTTCCATCCCCGAATTTTTGCGCGAGGGCTTTGCTATTCATGACTTTTTTAATCCTGACAGAATAATTATCGGTGCAAATTCGGAACATGCGCGTGATGTTATGCTTAAATTGTACGCTCCGTTCAAAGAAAAAAGCAAATTTTTGCTGGTAAAAAGACGTTCATCAGAAACCATAAAATATGCTTCAAATGCCTTTTTAGCTATGAAAATACATTATATTAATGAAATGGCAGATTTTTGCGAACAATCAGGAGCCGATATTTTGGAAGTAGCCGAAGGAATGGGACTTGATTCCAGAATTGGCAAAAAGTTCTTAAATCCGGGGCCGGGGTATGGCGGTTCCTGTTTTCCGAAAGATACCAACGCCATGGCGCAGATGGCTCATAAATACGGTGTTCATTTAAGTTTGATTGAAACAACAATTTCAAAAAATGATGAACGCAAAATAAAAATGGGGCAGAGAGCTATTGCCGCTTTAAAAGAACATCCTAACGGCAAAATAGCCGTGTTGGGATTGGCATTTAAAGGCGGAACCGATGATTGCCGCGAATCTCCGGCTATTGATATAGTCAAAGAAATGATTAAGCACTCGCAAAATATTTGCGTGTATGATCCTAAAGCTATGGAAAATGCCAGAAAAATTCTCGGAAATGCCGTTCAATACGCAAATTCGGCTGAAGAAGCTTGTAAAAACGCTGAAGTGTTAGTGGTTTTAACCGAGTGGGAAGATTTTCGCCATCTGGATTTACACAGTCTGAAAGATGTTATGTCCGGAGCTAAAATTGTAGATTTGCGCAATATGTTTTCTGCAGCTCTGGCAGAAAAAGAAGGTTTTGAATATCAGTGTATCGGAGAAAAATGTCATGGCTAATGTTTTGGTTGTCGGCGGAGCCGGATATATAGGAGCGCATGTTGTCAAAGAATTGTTAAAAAATGAGTTTAATGTTTGCGTGTTTGATGATTTGTCAAGCGGACACGAAATAAACTTGTTTAAATCGGCAAACTTCGTCAAAGGAAATATTTTGGATTATCCTGCATTGAGCAAAGCCATGCAGGGAATGGATGCTGTTATATTTCTGGCAGCTAAAAAAGCTGTCGGCGAGTCTATGGAAAAACCCGAAAAATATGCTTTGAACAATATCAGCGGAGCGGTTAACGTGCTGAATGCAATGTCGGAAAATGGGGTTAAAGCTCTGGTCTTTTCTTCATCAGCCGCAGTTTACGGCACTCCGGTTTATACGCCCATAGATGAAAAACATCCGTTAAATCCGCTTAATTTTTATGGTTTTACCAAAGTTGAAACAGAACGTATGATGGAATGGTATGATCAGCTGAAAGGTATTAAATATGCTTCCTTGCGCTACTTTAATGCTGCCGGATACGATGAAGACGGTGATATAAAAGGAAAAGATGCCAATCCGCAAAATCTGCTGCCGATAATTATGGAAGTGGCAACCGGAAAGCGTGATTGCTTGTATGTTTTTGGCGATGATTATGAAACACGCGACGGTACTTGCGTGCGTGATTATATCCATGTCAGCGATTTGGCAACGGCGCATGTAGCATCGGTGAAACGTTTGTTAAGCGGCGGGCAGTCCTTAACAGTAAATCTGGGAACCAATCGAGGAACAACGGTTAAAGAAGTTATAAGCGCAGCCGAAAAAGTTTTGGGGCACAAGCTTCCGGTTAAATATGTCGGCAGACG
>CAVIWQ010000072.1:0-6879 GCA_963646605.1 Bacteroidaceae bacterium | reverse complement strand
ATGTTTTTGCGTTCATAAAGCAGACTTTGCAAAAAAGGAGATCTAAATGAAACAATATTTTTTGCAAATATTTAAATTTATAATGATTTTGTTATCAAAATGTTTTGCTTTGATAAGAAAATTGTTTAATTCATGGCCAAAAGCTTTTATCGGAACAATTTTACTTGCGGTGGTTTTATATTATCCTTTGGGTGGAATGGTTAGTGAAAAAATAGATCGTACTCCTGATTATGATTTTGCATATTTAGATTCATCGCAGTCCGAAGGATTAGAAATGGCGGCTTATCTAATTAACCGTGAAGTTAATGAACATATTTGGAGTGCAAATTTGCCTTTTTTGTTTCCGGCTTCAAGTTTAGATAATATGCCTAATTTTCAAACGGGAATTATTAGAGGAATTTCGGATATAATAAAAGTATTGTTACATCAAATTCAATGTCTTGAAAAGGATAAATACGCAACAGAGTTGAATGAAAGTGCGCAATTACTGTCATATCCGGCGAATGTTTGGCTGTTTGCTCCTGATAACAAACTGAAGACTGCTCCTTCATCTTCAAGTCAGTATCGAAAGGCTCGCAAATACCTAAAAGATGTTAATATGGTTCTGAAAGAGGAAAAATGTTTTTGGAATCGTAGTGCAAACAACCTTTTTGACATAAATAAAGCGGTTATAAGAGGTTTAGATAAAGCAATTTTAAGTATTGAAACCGAAGTCAGAGAAGGTGGAAACAGTTGGTTTGACACTAAAGCAGATGATGTCTTTTATTTTAATCAAGGACGAGTTTATGCTTATATGATGGTTTTGCGAAAAATAGGACGCGATTTTAAACAGGTGCTAATGGCTGAAAATCTGTATTCGGAATGGACGGCAATGCTGCGATCGTTGCAGAACAGCGTTGAAATCAGTCCAAATGTAGTTGTTAACGGTGAGTTGGAAGCAAAATTTAAAGCCAACCATTTGACAAGTTTGGGTTATTATGTTTTAAAAGCAGAAAATTTACTTATGAAAGTCAATGTACATTTAAACGGAGAAAAACAAAATGCGAATTGAAACGCAAATGTCGTCGGATAATAATCTTATGCATTTTTATCCTGAAAAAAAACTAGATATTAAAAACAGCAGCGAATACAGCGATGCAAAGTCGATCCGTCGTTCTCCTTTGGCTGAAAATTTGTTTGATCTCGGCGATATAAAATCGGTGATGATTACACCGGATTGTATTTCTGTGACTAAAAATGACAACGGCTCTTGGGATATTTTAAAACCGCAGATTTTAGCTGAAATTATGGATTTTTTAATTTCAGGGCAAGAAATAGTTTTGGAAGATAAAACTATGAGCGCCGAAGAGCTGGAGCACAAAATCAACGGACTGCTGAACGCCAGAATTCGGCCGGCTATTCAAAAAGACGGTGGTGATATTACCGTAAAAAAAATAGAAAATGGTATAGTTTATGTTGAATTGCAGGGAAAATGCGTTGGTTGTCCTTATGCGCAAAGAACGTTGAAAGACGGAGTTGAAAAAATTATTCGAAATTACATACCAGAAGTTAAAGCCGTGGAAAAATATGAAAATTAAACAAAAAATCTTTTTGCCTGTATTTTGTATTGTATTGTTTGGAATTGCTTGCGTTAATGCTGCGCCAAAACTTAAAATGGATTTGCGTCCTGATGGTTTGTATTTGGATAATTTGAATGTTGCCGTAATGAAAAAAATTTTTCAAGATTACGGTTATGTGAATGTTATCAATAAAGAAAAAACTATTCCGCCGCTTATGCTGGAACATCTGCCTTCCGATTTTGATAAAATAAAGTCAAAAGATGAACGCAATCAGTTGTTTATTATGGCATTGGCGCCGCTTACGCTTAAAATGAACGAAGAACTTGCGTTGGAAAGGCAAGATTTAATCTTGATAAAAGAAGTTTTTGATAAAGGAAAAGAACTTAATTCTAAGCAAAAAGAAAAAGTCGAAGATTTGGCTAAAAAATATGACGTGTTTACTCGTATGAAAGGCTGTGACCGTTTTGATATTTTGTTAAACGCTTTGACTGAAAAAATTGATCAGATACCGCCCGCACTTTTGATTGCAACGGCTGCGGCTGAAAGCAATTGGGGAACGGCTGTTGAAGTCAAACAGGGAAATTCTTTATATAAACTCAAAGATTGGTATACGGATAAAGGCATTAAACCTGCCGGTGAGGATGACGACAGCTATCGCATTCGCGTTTATCCTAATTTATATGAGTCTATCCGTGATTATGCCTTGAAACTTAACAGTGACATTAATTTTCAGCATTTCAGAATTTCCCGCCGCCAATTGCGCGCGCATAATCAGATATTGAAAGGACGTACAACGGTTTATAATATGGTTACCGGTTCGCCGTTGGAAAATTATGCGGGATTGCTTACTTATATTTTGACCTTTTATGACTTGATAAATATAGACGAATCGCATTTAGGAACTATTAAAGTGTTGGAGAAAAAATGATGTTGAAAGTTACTCCTATTTTATGCCGTGCCGGAAAAATGGACAACTATGCTTATCTGCTTCAGGATAGCTCAACTTTAACGGCGGCGGTTTTAGATGCATCGGAAGCAGCTCCGATAATTGCTGAATGCCAAAAACAAAATGTAAAACCGCAATTTTTATTTAATACACATCATCATTTTGACCATGTTGAAGGCAATTTGGAACTGAAACAGCTTTATAATGCTAAAATTGTCGGTTCAGCGGTTGATTCTAAACGAATTGAAGGAATGGATATTTGTCTTGATGACGGAGATGTTTTCGATTTGGGTGACAGTCAAGCAAAAATTATTGAAGCTGATGGTCATACTATCGGGCATATTTTATGGTATTTTCCCAAAGATAAAGTTTTATTTACGGGAGATACATTGTTTAATCTCAGTATCGGCGGATTATTTGAAGGTACGCCGGAACAAATGTGGCATACTTTGCAAAAAATAAAAAAATTGCCTGATGATGTTTTGTTTTACCCTGGGCATGAATATACGGCTTATGGCTTATATTCTCTTAACGGGCTGCCCGCGCAGGTTTATGCCGAAAAAGCTAAACGCCGTCTGGCTCAGGGATTACCAGCAGGACCATTTACTTTGGGTGAAGAAAAAGTTTGCAATCCTTATCTCAGCGCTTCAAATTTAGGTGAATTTTGGAATTTGGTTAAATAATTTTAAGTATTTGTTAGCCTTTGCCGTTATAAAGTAAAATATAATAATTTTTACGGTATAACAATGATTTATATTTTTACAGGATTTTTATTCGGGGCTTTAGTGCCATATATGGCGCGGCGGTTTGCAAAATTTATGCCCGCAACTCCGGCCTATGCTCTTTATCGTTTGGTGAAACAAAACAAAACATCAAATCGGCGCAACACTAAATATAGAAAATTATTAAAAGCATATCGGATACGCAGTTTTTTGTATGCTTTAGTTACGGCGTTGACCACAGCGTTGTTTTTGTATCGTTTAGGAAGCGAAAATATCTGGTGGTGGCTGGGTTTCGTTTGGACGTTGATATTGCTTACTGAAGTTGATTATAAAATTTTATTGCTGCCGGATATATTAACGGTTCCGCTGTTGATTTGCGGTTTTGTTTTTGCGGCTTCATTTCATCCTTTCTTGAGTCCGTTTGAAAGTTCGGTAGCGGCTTTGGCTGGTTATGTTATTCCGGTTATAGCAACCTTATTGATGTTGTGGCGCAGTACAGAAGCTTTTGGCGGCGGTGATATAAAACTTTTGTCTGCAATTGGAGCTTGGCTCGGCGTAGAAGGACTTCTTTACACAATTTTGCTGTCATGCTTGCTATTCGGTGTATATTCTATTGTCAAACGACAAAAAGCCGGAGCTTTCGGACCGGCTTTGGCTGTTGCCGCCGGTATGGTCTTGTTTTTTATTTTTTAATTTAGGGGGGGGCTGAAATGGGAATTATTGATATTGCAGAAGAACGTTCAAAAGCTCGAAAAGTGGTTGAAGGCAATAATTTTGACTACTTGATAATGTTTGTTATATGTATGGATGCAATTGCTTTGGGCATGCTAACTATCGGTTTTTATAATATTGATTTTATGAAAACGATGTTTTTGCTTGATAAGCTTTGCATGGCTATTTTTATTATGGAAATGCTCTTAAAAATGTATGCTTACGGTCCGCGCTTTTTTAAATCGGGATGGAATGTGTTCGATTTAAGCGTGATTGCTGTTTCATCCATGCCTGTGGCCAGTTGTTTTATTATTTTGCGTACATTCCGTTTGTTCCGTTTGCTGCGTTATGTCAGCCATTTTAAACCGCTGAAGAGTATTATCAATATAATGATCTCTATATTGCCCAATTTTATGGCAATGATGGTTGTTTCCGGCGTGTTTGTTTATGTGTTCGGCGTGATGTCGGTGGCTATGTTCGGCGATGATGTTCCGGCTTTTGAAGATTTGTGGTCTGCTGTTTTCAGCTTGGTGCAAATTTTTACTTTGGATGGATGGGCTTCGACAATAGCACGTCCGGTTATGCATCTTTATCCGTATTCTTGGATATTCTTTTTTACTTTTGTTATGATTTCTTTTTTGTTGGCAATAAGTTTTATTTTGAGTGTTTTTGCGGTTATGGTCAAAAAAGAATTTAAGGTGCGTTCGGAGCTTTAATTTACAAAGGTAAAATGCCGGAAATTTTTCCGGCATTTTTTTTGCTTGTAAACTTGACTTTGAAAAAATCAATCACTAACTAAAGTATAGAAAAATTTAAGAGGAGTTAAAGGTTATGAATATCAGACCGTTATATGACCGTGTTTTGGTCAAAAGACTTGAAGAAGTAAATAAGACTGCCGGTGGAATTATCATTCCGGATACGGCTAAAGAAAAACCTTCTGAAGGTATTGTTGAAGCTGTCGGCACCGGTGCCCGCACTGAAGACGGCAAAATTATTCCGATGACAGTTAAAGTCGGAGATCATGTTTTGTTTGCTAAATGGGGCGGAACAGAAGTTAAAATCAATGGCGAAGACAGACTTATTATTAAAGAGTCTGATTTGTTGGGTATAGTTGAATAATTCAGAGGAAAAAACAATGGCAGTTAAAGAAATTAAATTCGGAAACGATGCCCGCAGCAAAATGCTGAACGGGGTAACGGTTTTGGCAAAAACTGTAAAAGTAACTCTCGGACCTAAAGGCCGTAATGTTATCTTGGATAAATCTTTCGGTGCTCCAAAAATTACTAAAGACGGTGTTTCAGTTGCTAAAGAAGTTGAATTGGCTGATAAATTTGAAAATATGGGTGCTCAGCTTGTAAAAGAAGTTGCTCAAAAAACAGCTGATAAAGCCGGTGACGGTACAACAACAGCTACGGTTTTGGCAGAAGCAATCATCAAAGAAGGCTGCAAAGCTGTTGCTGCCGGAATGAATCCGATGGATTTGAAACGCGGTATTGATTTGGCGGTTGAAGCGGTTGTTGAAGATGTTAAATCACGTTCAAAACCAATTAAAACTTCGGAAGAAATTGCGCAAGTCGGCACAATTTCGGCAAATGGCGACCGTACTATCGGCGAATATTTGGCTCAAGCAATGGAAAAAGTCGGCAATGAAGGCGTTATTACTGTTGAAGATGCCAAAGGTCTTGAAACCGAATTGGAAGTCGTTGAGGGTATGCAGTTTGACCGCGGTTATTTGTCGCCATATTTTGTAACCAATCCGGAAAAGATGAATTGCGAATATGATAATCCGTATATTTTACTTTATGATAAAAAATTGAGCAATTTGCAGCCGTTGGTACCAGTTTTGGAAGCTATTGTTCAATCGTCTCGTCCGTTGTTGATTGTGGCTGAAGACATTGAAGGCGAAGCTTTGGCTACTTTGGTTGTAAACCGTATTCGCGGCGGTCTGAAAGTTTGTGCTGTTAAAGCTCCTGGCTTTGGCGACAGAAGAAAAGCTATGTTGGAAGATATTGCTATTTTAACAGGCGGACAGGTCGTTTCTGAAGATTTGGGTATGAAACTCGAAAATGTAACTTTGGATATGCTTGGCAGCGCTAAGAAAATTGAAGTTACCAAAGATGATACGACAATTATTGACGGCGATGGCGTTAAAGATTTGATTAAAGCCCGTGTAGAACAAATCAAAAAACAGATTGAAGAAACATCATCTGATTATGACCGTGAAAAATTGCAGGAACGTTTGGCAAAATTGTCAGGAGGCGTTGCTGTTATCAAGGTCGGCGGTTCTTCTGAAGTTGAAGTTAAAGAAAAGAAAGATCGTATCGATGATGCTTTGCATGCGACCCGCGCAGCCGTAAAAGAAGGCGTTGTTGCCGGCGGCGGTGTTGCTTTGCTTTATGCGGTCAGAGCTTTGGACAAAGTAAATCCTGAAAATCAGGATCAAAAAGTCGGCGTTGATATTATTCGCAAGGCTATTAAAGCCCCGATTCGCCAGATAGCTGAAAATGCCGGTGTTGATGGTGCTGTTGTTGCTGGAAAAGTATTGGAAAGCAAAGATACAAACTTTGGTTACAATGCTCAAAGCGGCGAATATGTTGATATGGTAAAATCTGGTATTATTGATCCGACCAAGGTTGTTCGTACAGCTTTGCAGGATGCTGCTTCAGTCGGCGGTTTGCTGATTACAACCGAATCTATGGTTACCGAAGCTCCGAAGAAAGAATGCAGCTGCGGTTGCGAAGGCCAAGGCGGAGCTATGGCTCCGGGAGGAATGGGCTTCTAACTCGTCTTTTCTGAAAAAAATCCCCGAATTGTTGCAGTTCGGGGATTTTTTTTATAGAGGAAAAGGATATTATTTTAAAAGAGCAAAAAAATATAAAAAATATGAAAAAAAATACTTGCAAAATTTTTTGTATATGCTATTAAATAACTCGTTCTAACG
>CAVIWQ010000071.1:0-6887 GCA_963646605.1 Bacteroidaceae bacterium | reverse complement strand
GGTTGTGCGGGTAAATTTTTATAATAATCCTTTTTGTCCTCAGGAAATCAAATATCAAGCAGAGAAATGCAAGTTGAAAAATCCCGAAAATTATGGGCATATTTGGCTGGGAGAACCTTTGAAGCAAGGCAATGACAGGTTAATAGATTCTTCTTTTATTCGTCGTGCTTTTCAAAAAACAATAGATTTTACAACTTCGCCGTTGGTTGTGGGGTTGGATATTGCCCGTTTTGGCGATGACCGTACAGTATTTTGCCGGCGCAAGGGACGTTTGTGCCAAAATTTTTCAGTTTATACGCAAATGAGCAATGTCGAAGTGGCAAATTGGGCAACAGTACTCATAAAAGAGCTTCATCCCATACGGATTTTTATGGACATTGGAGGTCAAGGGGCCGGAGTTTTCGATATTTTGAAAGACAGAGGATATGGGGAAATTATCCGCGGTATCTATTTTGGTGAAAAAGCCATTCAAAGCGAACGCTATTTTAACCGCAGAGCTGAAATGTGGGCTTTAATGGCTGATTGGCTGTCGTCTTCTCCGCCTCCGCAATTGCCGGAAGATGAGGAATTGTTTAACGAATTGTCTTCGGTTTGTAAAAAATATGACGGAAAAGGGCGTTTGCAGTTGGAAAGCAAGGATGAAATAAAAAAGCGCCTCGGATGTTCTCCCGATAAAGCAGATGCTTTAGCTTTAACTTTTGCCGAACCGGTTTTTGATGTCGGACAGCCGCGTTTATATGGAAACGGAAAAGTTAGTATTGAAGAAATGTTTTGCAAATCAATCGGAAAAAGCAGCTCTTGGTAATTGTAATATGTATTTGTCAAATGCCGTTTTTAGGCATTTTTTTTGTAATTGCGCCGTTGTTTATGGCGCTTTTTTTATGAAAGGAAAACAATGATACAGGCAGTGGCAGACAGGGTTTTTATTAAATTGCCTCCGGAAAAAGAAAAAACAGACGGCGGAGTTATTATTCCGTATGAAGGACCAAATGAACGGACAATCGGCACGGTTATTTCAGTTGGTGAAAAAGTATTGTCAGTGAAAGTCGGCGATAAGGTGCTGTTTCATATTTTCGATGATTTGCCGACACCAGATAAAGACATAATTGTCGTGAGAGAAAACAGTATTTTAGGAGTGGTGGAAAATGATTGAAAAATCAGAAAAAGAGCAATTTGAAGATTGGATTGAAAAAATTGACGCAGCGGAGAAAATTTATAAACCATATTATGATTTGATTGATGAAACGCGTAATTTTTATAAAGACAATCATAATCCCCGCAGAGGGCATTATAATATTTTTTGGTCGACTATAGAAACGCTGAAACCGTTTTTATATTTCAAACAGCCTCAATTTTATATTGAAAGACAAAATAAAAGTTCGGGAAAAGTCGAGCGTGCGGCGTGCATTATTTTGGAACGCGCTTTGGCATGGAATTTGGCGCAATTCGATTTTGACAGCGTTATTAAATACGCGCGTAATGATTTTTTGATTTCGGGAACCGGAATAGTATGGGAACAATACAAACCTGAATTTTTCAGTGTGCCTAATCCGGTTGCTCCCCAAGAAGGATTGCAGGTTAAAAGCGAAGAAAAAGTTGAAACGATTTACGTTGATCCGAAAGATTTTTTAGCCGACGGCAAAACAGCAGGTGTTTGGGAAGAAATAGGCTGGCTGGCGCGCAAAATTTATATGGATGCCGAAGAAGTTGAAAAAATTTTTAATATCAATGATGTTCAGACGTCTGGAACAGTTTGCGTTTATGAAATTTGGGATAAAAAAACGCGTAAGGTTTATTGGTTGTCAAAATCATATTCGGGACGTTTTTTGCGGATTAGCGGTGATGTTTGGGGAGTGAAAAACTTTTTTCCTTGCCCGAAACCAATTTGGGCAACTCAAACCAATGACAGTCTGATTCCGGTGCCAGATTATTGTTTGATAAAAGAAATGTTAAATGAGCTTAACGGAATTACCAACCGAATGCGTTTGACCATGCAGGCTTTGAAAGTCAGCGGAGCTTATGACAATTCTTTTCCTGAATTGGCAGATATTTTGAGCAAAGATGTTACTTTGGTTTCCGTCAATGATTTTGTAAAGTTGAGAGAAAACGGCGGTATCAGAGGAATTATTGATTTTGTGCCTTTGGAACAATACGTTTCGGCTTTGGAACAATTGGCCAGAAGGCGTCAGGATATTATCAGCGGAATTTTTGATATTACCGGAGTATCAGATATTATGCGCGGAAATTCAGATGCCTCTGAAACTGCAACAGCTGTTATTAAAAAGACAAATTTCGGAGCTTTGCGCAATCAGGACAGACAAAACGATATGCAGCGTTTTATCCGTGATTTGCTGCGGATTAAGGCTGAAATTATCTGTGAATATTTTTCAGCCGATAAATTGCTGTCGTTTTTGCCCGATGAGTTGAAAAAAGACACAAAAATATCAATGGCGGCAGTAAGTTTGCTTAAAACCGAAAAGTTAAGAGGTATGCTTTTCAGTGTAGAAACCGGCAACCTGTTAAATCAAAGCGAAGAAAATACGGCGACGGTTTCAGCTGTGGAATGTGTGAGCAAAATGATTAGAGAGGCTTTGATAACCGTAAGCCAGCAGCCGAGATTGCTGCCTCTTTACCGTAGTATGACTGAAGCAGTTGTTTCAACCATGCCGCGGGCGAGATGTTTTGAAACGGTGCTTGAAAATGTTTTTAACGGCATAGAACAAGAGTTGTCTTCGCCGCCACAGCAAGAACAAGTAAATTTACAACCGAATTCCAAACAGCTGGTAGAAATGCAGAAAAATATTTTAAAAGATAAAGAATTGAATATTAAAGCCAAAATAGAGGCTGATAAACTTGCTTTTGCCGATAAAGAATTATCAGTGCAAAGCCGTTTGAAACAATGTCAGCTGCAAGCGGAAAAAGTTTGATAACGGAGTGAAAAAATATGGCTTATTTTTCAAAACAGTGGACGGAAGAAATTGTTCTTCCTGATGGTGAAATTGCCGGATGTATGCAGGATGTTGAACGCTATCTGCGTAAAAATGGTTTGGCTTCAGCCGGCGATTATTCGGATGCCTTTCGCAGAAGTGTTAAATTCAATCGGGAAAAGGCTAACCGCAAAGAGTTGTTTGCGGAATTTGTTAATAATTACAAAAGGAGAATATGGAATGCAACCAATACAAAAACAACCGCAGGAAATTATGTCGGAAATTAAATCCGATGATTATGTTTCCGAATTAAATGCCAAACATTTTTTGGAAGCCGCTTTTAAAGCCAAAGGGGCAAAAAGGGGTTTTAAAAGTGCTAAAGAATGGATTGAAAATTTGATTTTGGCGGAAGATCTGATTGAAAAAAATCCAGCGGCAACATTGCATTTTTTGGCCGGAGTATATGGCATAAATTTAGATTGCGGACAACAATCTTCCGCCGGCAGGCTGGCAGAACTTTGCGCAGATATTGATGCAAAAATAAACGGATTATTATACGAGCTTAACAGATTGAGCGAAAATTTTGAAGCCAAAGCAAAAGGCGAAGCGGAACTTTTGGCAAAAGCAGAAGAAGCAAAGGCGGCTAAAAAAGCCGCCTTTGCTGTTTCAGGACATCGTGGAACAGATGGTGATAACACGCACCTGACAACCAGACAAATGCTTGAGCGCCAATTTGCGGCTTTAAATAATTGAACAAAATAAGTTGAAAAAGAAAGGAATATATAAAATGGCAAATTCAGAGTATGATGATATTTTTACAACCACACTTAAAAACCGCAGCGGACAATTGGCTGACGCGGTGTCAAACAACAACGCTTTATTAAAACGTTTGCAGGAGAAAGGGCATAACCGCGCTTTGTCCGGCGGTTCAAAAATTGTCGAAGAATTGGAATACGGTCAGGGTGATATGAGTTGGTATTCGGGATATGACACAATTGAATACACTCCGAAACAATTATTCAGTGCGGCAGAATATTCTTTGAAACTTTGTGCTGTTCCGGTTGCTGTTTCAGGTGAAGATATGCTTAAAAATTCGAGCAAGTTTCAAATGATGGATTTGTTTGAAAAAAGAATTGAAAACGCCGTTAAAACGATGAGCAACAAAATGGCCGAAGCTGTTTACGGCGATGGTACGGCGGCAAACGGCAAAGCAATCGGAGGTTTGAAATTATTGGTTGCTGACGCGCCGTCCACCGGTACAGTCGGCGGAATTAACCGCGCGACAGCCGGTAATGAATTTTGGCGTAACAAATCGACCACCGCTTCAGAAGCTTTAACTGTTGAAACAATCCGTCCGGCTATGGATAAAATGTATATGTCGCTTAATCGCGGAACAGATAAACCGGATATGATTATTACCGGAAATGATTTGTATTCTTTATTTGAACAGTCATTGACTGCTCAGCAGCGTTTTACCGACAGCAAATTGGCCGAATCAGGGTTTGAAGCATTGCGTTTCAAAGGAGCTGATGTGGTTTGTGACGGAGGTCAGGGCGGCTGCTGTCCCGAAGACAGAATGTATTTTCTGAACAGCAATTATTTGTATTTACGTTCACATCAAGACCGCAATATGAAAGTTATTGGCGGAGAAAGAATGGCCGTAAATCAAGATGCTATTTATAAAATTATAGGCTGGGCCGGAAATATGACTATGTCGAATGCCGCTTTGCAAGGGGTTTTGATAAACAGCTAAGCAGTTGGCTGCAATTATGGGCAGGCCGTATCTTTATATGATACAGCCTGCCTTTTTTTGAAAAGGAAACAATGATGGATTTTACAACTTTTGAAAAAGTAGCTTCCGGACAAAATTCGGAAGAAGGAATTGCTGCCCGTTTTTATGATAGGGCGGTCAAAACAGATATTTTAAGTGCAGACGGTTTACCTAAGTTCAAAAATGTTTGTTTTTGCGAAATCAGAATAAAAGACAATATGTCAGAAATTTATGATCAACCTGCCGATGAGGATAAAATAAAGCGTTTTCCGGTTGAGTATGCACGTTATAAACAAGCTAAAAAAGAAGCTGAAAACGGAACTCCGCTGGAACAATTTGCTTTTCTTGACGCAGCTGAAATAGAAAGTTTGAAATTACGCGGAATTTTTACGGTTGAAGCTTTGGCAGAATTGTCAAATGACAAGGCTGAAGAGCTGGGATTGGTTGATGAAAAATCTTTGGCAATTAAGTTTATTGAACGTGCAAGAGGTACATTGACTTTGTCAGTTTGGCAACAACAAGAAAATGAATATAAACAGAAAATCAAAATATTGGAAAACAAAATTGATTCATTGCTTCAACAATTGAAAGGTAAAAACGGTTATGAAAAGTATTCTCGAAATTTGTCAGGACGCAGCTAGTTTGGCTTGTGTTCAGTCCCCGAAAACATTATTTGGCGGTAAAAGTCAAAATGAGCAGATTTTTTTGAGTGTGGCCAGAGATGCTTTAAACGGTTTGCTGCGTTTTGGAGATTGGCAAGAATTAACAAAAGATGCCGAATTGGTGACTGTTAAAGGTAAGAGTGATTATTTGATTAAGGCTTTTTGTCCCGATTTTTTTCAATTGTTGAACAATACTGTTTATATTAAAAATGCAAATGAAAAAATTATAGGGGCAATTCGTCCCGAACAGTGGCAAAAAGAAAAATGTCTGCAGGATCAGACGACCGGAATTAAATTTAAAATTCAAAATTCTATGTTCCGTTTTTTGTGTCCGCCTCCGGAGAAAATTAAAATAGTATTTCAATATCGATCTGCCGTTGTGGCTTATGGAGCCGGAATGTTTAATGAAAAAACTGAAATTACCAAAGACAGCGATATTCCTGTTTTTGACGAATATTTGGTTAAATTGGCTATTCGTTGGCGTTTGCAGGCGCGCAATGGTTTGGCGTATCAAGAAGAAATGCGTGAATATGAAAGAGAATGCGCCAAAAAGTTTGGGGCCGGATTGTCGGGCAGAGATATAAGTTTGTGCGGATTTTACGGACAATTGTCAGAAGACGGAGGAATAGCCTATGTTAAACAGAGCTGCTAACCGCGCACAAAACTATATTTTACCGGCTCCGATAGGCGGTCTGAATCAGCGTGATAATTTGGATGCGATGCCTCTAACAGATGCAATTGTTATGGATAATTATTATCCGTCTGAAACCAAAGTTTGTTTGCGCGGAGGCTATAAACTTTATGCGCTTGGGGGAAAGAAAATCAAAACCGAAACTTTGATGAGTTTTAATTTTCCAAATCATAATCGTTTATTTGCTGCGGCAGGTGGAAAAATTTTTAATATTACTTCAGGTTATGATGAAGTTGAATATGAAAATTTACAGAATAATGATTGGTGTTTTGTGCAGTTCCGCAATCGGTTGCTGTTGGTGAACGGGGTTGACGAACCATTGACTTATATGCAGGACGAAACCGGAGAATGGAAATGGCAGGAAACAGTTGTGGAAGGCGATAATTTAGATAAAACGCTTTTATGTGGTGTTGCTGTGTCCAAACAGCGAGTTTTTTATATAGAAAAAAATTCGCTTACATATTGGTATTCGCAAGCGGTCGGAGAAGTTCAGGGGACTTTGCACAGTGTTGACTTGTCGGCATTGGTGTCGAAAGGCGGAAGTTTAGCGGCCATTGCCGGCTGGACCTGCGATGGGGGAGAAGGCATAGATGATTATACTGTTTTTATCACGACGGAAGGCGAAGTTTTGATTTATGGAGGAAATAATCCCAACAATGCGGATGATTGGTATTTGAAAGGAAAATATTATATAGGACGTCCAATCGGAAAGCATTGCATTCTGCCTTACCGCGGTGATTTGGCGATTATTTGCGAAGATGGATATATTCCGCTGTCATCAACGATTTATATGGCTCAAAGCGGAGTGTCCGGCGCCGCGTACAGTGATAAAATAC
>CAVIWQ010000070.1:0-6934 GCA_963646605.1 Bacteroidaceae bacterium | reverse complement strand
GGCTAAGTTCAAATTATCGGCAATCTGTCCGTAACGCTGTTTGGCATTAGGAAACTTATATTGCGGAAAAATAGCCTGTTTGCGCGGACAATCGGTTGCATTGTAGCGAATAACCTGATTAAACAGCAAAGCGTTGGCAATACCGTGCGGAATATTAAACGCACCGCCCAATTTATGAGCCATTGAATGGCATAAGCCCAAAAACGAATTGGCAAAAGCCATACCGGCAATCGTTGCCGCATGGTGAATTTTTTCACGGGCAACAGGATCATCGGCGCCATATTTATACGAACGCGGCAAATAGCGGAAGACTTGTTTAATGGCCTCCAAAGCCGTTGAGTTTGTAAAGTTAGTCGCCATAGTCGAAACATAAGCCTCAATTGCGTGAACCAAAGCGTCAAAACCTGAAGCTGCGGTCAAACCTTTCGGCATATGATCCACAAAGTTGGCGTCAATAATTGCCATATTCGGAGTTAATGCATAATCAGCAATTGCGTATTTTACATGGGTTTTGTCATCGGTAATAATGGCAAAAGGCGTTACTTCGGAACCTGTACCCGAAGTAGTCGGAATTGCAACCATTTCTGCTTTTTTACCCAATTGCGGAATTGAGCAAATACGCTTGCGAATATCCATAAATCGCATTGAAATGTCTTCAAAATTAACTTCGGGGTGTTCATACATCAACCAAATGATTTTTGCAGCATCCATTGGAGAACCACCGCCCAAAGCAATAATGACATCAGGCTGATACGGACGAACCATTGCCAATGCCGCATCAATTGTCGACAAAGTGGGATCAGGTTTGACATCAAAAAAGATTTGATAATCGATACCCATTTCTTCCAATACGTTAGTAATGTTGTTCACAGTGCCGGAATCAAACAAAAAGCGGTCAGTAACAATAAAGGCGCGTTTTTTGCCTTCAAGTTCACGCAAAGCCTGATCGACAGCTCCTCTTTTGAAATAAATTTTCGGCGGAACTCTAAACCACAGCATATTTTCTCTCCTTTCGGCAACGGTTTTATAATTGAGCAAATGTTTTACGCCCACGTTTTCACTGATGGAATTTCCACCCCACGAACCGCAGCCTAGTGTTAAAGACGGTTCAAGTTTAAAGTTGAACAAATCACCGATACCGCCTTGAGATGACGGCGAGTTAATAAGCAAACGTCCGGTGGGCAATTTGGTTGCAAAATAGTCAATACGATCTTGTGAGCGGGCATCTGTATAAAGCGCTGAAGTATGTCCGATGCCGCCTAAACGAACCAATTCCAAAGCCATATCTGTTGCTTTATAAAAATCATCTGCCTGATACAAAGCCAAAATCGGCGATAATTTTTCATGAGCAAACGGATTTTCGCGAGCTGTTGAATTTTGTTCACTAACCAAAACTTTTGCATGTTCCGGAACTTCGAATCCGGCCAATTTAGCAATAGTTGCAGCACTTTGTCCAACAATGGCAGCATTTACGGTCATATTTTCGTTCAAAATGATTTTGCTCAGTTTTTCACTTTCCTGCGCATTCAAAATATATGCACCGCGGTATTGAAGTTCTTTTTTAACCTGTTCATAAACATCTTTTACCGCAACAATAGATTGTTCAGATGCGCAAATCATACCGTTATCAAAAGTTTTTGACATCAAAATATAAGATACGGCCATTTGAATGTCTGCAGTTTCATCAATAACGGCGGGAGTATTTCCTGCTCCAACGCCCAAAGCTGGTTTTCCGCTTGAATAAGCAGCTTTTACCATACTTGGGCCGCCGGTCGCCAAAATGGTGTCAATCAGCGGGTGTGTAATCAATTGATGTGTCAAATCCAAACTTGGCTCATCAATCCAACCGATAATGTTTTTCGGAGCACCGGCAGCAACAGCTGCATCCAAAATTAATTTTGCGGCGGCGATGGTCGATTTTTTTGCTCTCGGGTGCGGTGAAAAGATGATGGCATTACGAGTTTTCAAAGCAATCAATGACTTGAAAATTGCGGTTGAAGTCGGATTGGTGGTTGGAATAATTCCGGCAATCACGCCCAAAGGTTCGGCCACAATTTTAGTGCCGTTGGTACGGTCGTTTTTGATAACGCCGCAAGTTTTAGTATTTTTATATTTGTTATAAATGTATTCGGAAGCAAAATGGTTTTTGATGATTTTGTCTTCCATAACACCCATACCGGTGTCTTCGACCGCCATTCGTGCCAAAGGAATTCTGGCTTTGTCCGCTGCAGCGGCGGCGGCTTTAAAAATAGCGTTTACTTGTTCTTGGCTGAACGTAGCATATTCTTTTTGAGCACGTTTCACTTTTTCAATCAATTTGTCCAAAGCTTCGGCGGAATTAACGATTTCGTCTGAGATTTCAGGCAAATTTTCCGCTGTTTTTGGGTTTTTAACCATATTGTTATCTCCCGATAAAAGTTTTAACCGGTACAGAATCTAAAACATAATCGGTAATTTTTTATTAACAAGCGCCGTAAGAATAAGAACATTTTTTGCTTGCAATGAGATATTTTGTTTTATACCATTATTTTCAGACAAGATGATAACTTGTTCGAGGTGTGGTAGCCTCTTCCATATGTGTCTGTGTAAAGACAATAATTTGCACGCCTTCTGGTCTTTGACTGGAAGGCGACAAAATACGTTATATATGCATATATATAATCAATATGTCGCACTACCTCATATGGAGTAGCTTACCAACTTCCAGTCGCTCTCATCAAGCGGCTTTTTTTGTTGGAAAACTATGGCCTATTCAAACAATATACGCGAAGAAGAACTCAAAAATGAAATCGCCCGTGACTTTTTCGGAAATTATGATTGCTCAAAAATCATTGGAAATATTGATTTTTGCATTGCCAAAATAACTGACAAATCGAGAGGACGGCAAAATGAACTTTTTGACGAAACACAAATTACCCAATCTTTGCTATGGGCTGAAGCCAAACGCGGAATCAAGCAAGATATTTTTGAATCTTTTGTGCAGCTGATTATGACCATAGGCAAAGCTAAAACCTATGAAAAACATTTGCCTCCTGTATTTTTAGGCGCTTTTGACGCTGAAAAAATAGCCTTTGTGCAATATAATGTCGTTTCAAACGTATTTTCTCAAAATGATTTTGACTGGACTGTAACTTCTTCCAACCACGAAACAAAAGAATTTCGCCTGCTGTGTGCTTTGGTTAAAGACGAATTGGAACGAAAATCACAATTGTTTTATTATGACAAAGACAGCAAAGAGCTCAAAAGTTTTATTAAAAACAATTTTGTTTTAGGGCGAGCCGGCGTTTCTAAAATTATTATTACCAAAAACAACTTTGTAACCGTGTATTTCAAGTGGCTACAAGAAGTAAAACCCTCCATTCAAATAGATTGGGAAAGAGCAAAAAAACAAGGAATTATCGATGCCGATTTTTATTTGGCCGATTTGCTTTCAAAAAATAATGAATCTATAAAAGACAGCTTGTTTGTATTGCTAAAGCAGAATTTATATTTTATGTACCGCAAAGATAAAGATGAACTGGGTTTGCAAGACGCCACCCAAGTTATGTTTAATGACGGGCAAAGAGCATATCAGCAGTTTTGGAGTATTTATGACCGTCCTCCCCGCAAAGAATTTTGGAATTATATTATCGAAAGGCGTGATTTATTGGTTCCGCAAGATGTGCGTGAGCGTAAAGGCTCGTTTTTTACGCCGCAAAAGTGGGTTGAGTTAAGCCAAAAATATTTGGAAGATGTTTTGGGCGAAAACTGGCAGGATGAATATTACATTTGGGATTGCTGCGCCGGAACCGGAAACCTGCTAAACGGTTTGACCAATAAATATAATATCTGGGCAAGCACTTTGGACAAAGCTGATGTTGATGTTATGAAAGACCGCATAAAAAACGGAGCAAATCTCTTGGAAAGCCACATTTTTCAAATGGATTTTCTGAACGATGAATTTGATGACAAATGTCCCAAAGTTTTATTGGACATTTTAAAGAATCCGCAAAAGCGAAAAAAATTAGTGATTTATATCAATCCGCCGTATGCGGAAGCTACAACAGCAACGACAGTTACCGGAACCGGAAAAAATAAAGAAAAAGTTGCCTTAGCAAATAAAACCTATGAAAAATATAAAGATATTATCGGTAAAGCGAGTAATGAGCTTTTTGCTCAGTTTTTTATTCGAATTTGGAAGGAAATTCCAGATTGCTGGCTTGCAGAATTTTCAACTTTGAAAATTCTGCAAGCCAGCAACTTCGCTGTATTTCGGAGCGTTTTTCAGGCAAAATTAGAAAAAATGTTTGCCGTACCGGCGGATACTTTTGATAATGTAAAAGGACAATTTCCAATTGGTTTTATGATTTGGAATACGGCGGAGAAGAAACAATTTAAACAAATATCAGCAGAAATTTATAATAAAACAGGTGCTGATTTACCAAACAAAACATTTGTTGCCTTTGATGAAAAAAGAGGTTCTTTGAATAAGTGGATTGTTCAATTTAACAATGACGATGGTAATCTAATGGGTCTATTGGTTAGTTGTCCTGCTGATTATCAACATAATAATCAAGTAGCTATTTTAAGCAAACAACAAGCTCGGTATTGTTTTAATATAACAAATTATAATTTAAGTGTTTATGTTGTCTATTTCTCTGTTCGGCATTGTATTGAAGCAAATTGGCTGAACGACCGCGACCAGTTTTTATATCCTAATGACGGTTGGAAAGAAGATAAGGAGTTTCAGGCGGATTGTTTGGCTTTTACGCTTTTTCACGGGCAGAATCGTATCAGCAGCGAACAAGGGATAAATAATTGGATTCCATTTACCGAACAAGATGTTGACGCTCAAGACATTTTTGCCAGCCATTTTATGACAGACTATATCAAAGATAATAAAATTGAATTTTCCGCAGAAGCGCAAGCCGTGTTTGCCGCCGGCAAGGCTTTATGGAAATATTATCACAGGCAGCCGAAGGCTAATCCGAACGCAAGTTTTTACGATATCCGCGCTTATTTTCAGGGGCGCCGCAAAAGCGGCAAAATGAATAAAGACAGTTCCGACACGCAATATACCTTTCTGATAACCAATCTCCGTACTAGAGAGAAAAAACTCGCCGGAAAAATCCAAGACAAAGTATATAAATATGAATTTTTGAAATAAGCGAGCCTTCTTGACAAATAAGGCAATTTTGTATATTTTATTACCCCAAAGAAAATTATTAACTTTTTAAAACATATTATTATGAAAAAAACTTCAGAAAAAAAATCAAAAGTTGATTTGAAAGAATATTTTCTAAAATTCTTTCAGTCGTTTTTGTATTTGGTTCCGACCTGGATTGCTCTGCATAGCATTGCCGGCGAAGATGAATTTACGAAGATGCTCCAAATCGGTTTGGTGATACTCATCATCAATTCCGCAATTATTTGGCTAAAAACTCAAAAAGCGTTTTTCTCCGTAAACAGTTCTTGGCTTTGGTATGCCGGTGCTATTCTTCTGGTCTTTCACACAGGCAACCCTAATATCGCCATAGCTTTGTCTGTCTGCGCAATTTTGTTAGGATTATTGTTCACATCCATTTGTGATGCAATTGTCGGTATTTCATTATTATTATACATTGTTTTATAAAAAAATTATGAAAAAGTTTAGTAAAAAGCCTATCGGGCAAAAAATTTCGGACGTTGCATTGATTTTGTTTTTAATCTCTGCCGCCCTTGGTGCTGTTTCCTTTTTTATGCCTCCGCTCGGAGTAATTTCCAACTGGATACTCTTTTTAGGAATCGCCGCACTGACCGCTTTTGTTGTTTCAACCATTATCACCATCAATGATGATAATCATCCTAATGACAAAAACTGAGGTAATTGCAAGCAGTTTCTCTCAAAAATTCTCTTATGTTGCAGCATAAGAGAATTTTTTTGTGTTTTTTCCAAAAATTGGAAAATTTTTGTTGATTTTTGTCAAAAGCAATGGTTTACTATAGACAAATTTATAAACACTTTATCTTGAAAAGGAGGTATGACCATGGGAGACTCTGCAACAAAAATCATATTGGAAGGCGGAAACAACAAAGATCGTATCGGTGGTTCTTCAACCATTATTGTTCATACCGACGAAAAAGGCAAAGTTACAAAAGTTATGTATGATTTGGGGGCTTTATTCGCTCCCGAAAATCTTCCCGTTGGTTCTTTTGTAGCCAACGTAACAAAGCATTTGGGGCTGGCTGCCGATCCCGAATTGAAAAAATCGGTAAAAAACCACGATGAAATAGAAAAAATCCGCAATTTTCACAAATCAGTCGGCGGAAAACCGGATACCTCTTTAGACGCGTTGTTTATCACCCATATGCATGAAGACCACATCGGCGGACTTGTCAACCTGCTGCGGGTCGGATACAAATTTCCTCCGATTTACGCCTCAAAAGAAACCTGCGCTTTTATTAAAAGAGTTTGCAACGAAGAAGGTATTACAAACCCGATTGATTTACACAGCATAAAGCCGGACGAGCCCGTAAAAATCAACGACAATTTTATTGTTACGCCGTTTGCGGTATCACATTCCACCGTAAGCGCCATGGGATATCATACCGAAACCAGATATGACGGAAAGCCGTATGTAGGAATTATGAACGTAGGTGATTTTCACCTAGGAAAAGTTCCATTGGGTGTTGGCTTTGAAAAAGACAAATTTATTAAATTCCTCAACGGAAAATATGTTACTCACATTATGGCTGACTCCACATCTGCTTCAAGAGCTGCCGACAAAGGTCCAGTTACATACGAAGAAGCAGTTGAAAATTATAAAACAGTTTTTGAACAAAATCCGAATAAATCCATTGTTTCTCCTGTTATTTCGCGCAGCTTGCAAAATTTGGCTCCGATTTTGGAAGCCGCAAAACAAACCGGCAAAAAAGTATTTTTAGACGGCGCTATGATTAAACTAACCTATGCTGT
>CAVIWQ010000069.1:0-7119 GCA_963646605.1 Bacteroidaceae bacterium | reverse complement strand
AAAAATAGCATTTTTTTTATTGAAAATCAATTGAAATTTATTTGTTTTTATCTAAAAATTTTTCGATTTCGCTCATTTTAAAAAAGATGTTTTGAATCCCCAAAGACTTAACTTTTTCTACATAGCTTTCATTATTATTCATTTCACAGCCCAAAAAAGCTATAACAGTCATGCCGGCTTTTAATCCGGCCGTCATACCGGCTAAAGAATCTTCTATTACAAAACAGTCAGTCGGCTTATATCCCATTTTTTCTGCTGCCAACAAAAACAAATCCGGCTCAGGTTTTCCTTTTTCTACCATGTCTGCAGTAAAAATGTTTTGTTGAGGAATGATATTTTCAATGCCGACCGCTTTGATTTTTAGCATGGTTTTGTCAAAAATTCCTCCTGTTGCGATACATTGGTCAAAGTTTTTATTATTAAATATATCTATCACACCTTCGGTGGCTTTCAGTCCTTGTTTCAGTTTTTCAACATCACGTTTAAGAGCTTCATCCCAAAAGTCATCATCGGTTATTATGCCTATCTTGTTTAGGTTCTCGCGTTTAGTTTTATCGCTCATTCCGCCCATATATTTATTGGCAGTGTCAAAATCCCAATTCAGTCCGAATTTTTGATTAATCATTTCTTGTCTGGTTTCAAGCCAAAGTTTTTCACTGTCGGCAATCACTCCGTCAAAATCCCAAATTATTAATTTTTTCATTTTATCTCCAAAAAATATGAATTCGCCAAATGGCGCTGGAACGTGTTTTTAGATATTTTATGATACAAATGTTAACAATGATTGAAAATGCGCTTACGAGTCAAAAAATCGGCCTTTTTGGGCTTGCATAAAATTTCAAACAGAATATAAACTGTTTTTGAAAGGATTTTGCTATGGATAACAAAACTATATATGCTCTTTCCACTGTTTTCGGTAAATCAGGCGTTGCTGTTTTCAGAATTTCAGGAAACAATTCTCTGAAAGCCGTTGAATGTTTAACTGATATAAACATTTCAAAAATTTCTCCCCGTCATGCTTATTTTTGTTCTTTGTATGATGTAAAAGGTAATGCTTTGGATAAAGCCTTGGTTATATATTTTAAGGCTCCTTTTTCTTTCAGCGGCGAAGATATTGTTGAAATCCATAGTCATGGTTCAAAAGCCGTTATTGCCTCACTGCTTGAAAATTTGGGAATGTTGGAAGATTTTCGTCTGGCAGAACCTGGGGAATTTTCAAAAAGAGCTTTTTATAACGGTAAAATGGATTTAACCGAAGCTGAAGGTTTGGCTGATTTAATTGATGCTGAAACTTCTGAGCAACAGAAGTACGCTTTACGGCAAATGGACGGAGAATTGAAAAATCTTTATGAAGGCTGGCGGTCTGATTTGGTTTCTGTCCTTTCATATCTGGAAGCATATATTGATTTTCCAGATGAAGAACTTCCTGATAATATAGTTTCAAATTTAGAGAACACTGTATTTAAAGTTAAAAATTCTATACAATCGCACTTGTCGCAAAGCAATTATGGCGAACGTTTAAGAGATGGTTTCAGAGTTGTTATTTTAGGTGAACCAAATGCCGGAAAATCAAGTTTATTAAATACACTGGCAAAACGTGAAGCTGTTATTGTTTCTGATGTTGCCGGAACAACCCGAGATGCGGTAGATGTCTATTTGAATATTGGCGGTTATCCTGTTATTTTTACTGATACGGCCGGTTTACACAGTACTGAAGAACAAATTGAAAAGAAAGGCATTGAAATAGCGTATGAAAAAGCTGAAGACGCTGATCTTATAATTGCTTTAATTGATGGCAAAAATCCTAATGTTGAACAATTTGAAAAACTTTCAACTTCTTGTAAAAACAAAATTATTTATGTTGTTAATAAATCAGATGTCTTGTCTGAAGAACAGTGTTATTCTTTTGTTGAAAAAGGTTTTATGGTAATTTCTGCAAAACAAAAATCGGGTATAAATTCTTTAATTGATAAGGTAAATAATCGTATAGCTTCTGAATTTACCGGTAATTCGTCAGCTTTGATTACAAGACAGCGTTATCGTGAAGTTTTGAACGATGTATTTAAAAATCTTAATGAATTTAATTTGAATAAATCTATTGAATTGGCTGCGGAAGATATAAGGCTTGCTGCCAGAAATATAGGTAAGATAACCGGACGTATAGAAGTTGATGAAATTCTTGATAAAATTTTCGGAAGTTTCTGTATTGGTAAATAATTAATCCAATTTATAAATATATACATTTTTAAAAAACAAACACTTTCCCGTTTTTATTTCTTCATAAAGTGGAAGATTAGGGATTTTAAATGTGTTTGAAATTACAATTTGTGCTTTCTTGTGGTCTTTAAGCACTTTATTACCGAATTTTTCCATTAATGTATCCATTAGAAAGCATACAATAATATCAATTTGGCTGAAATCATATTCGAATAAATCCTGACAAACAATCTGAACATTTTTAAGTTTTCTGGCCCTGAATTTTGCTATTGAGGCTGCAAATCTTCCCCATTCAACACCGATAAATTGGTGTTCAGGAAATTTTTTTGCTAATTTTAATAATAGACTTCCGCAACCGCAGCCGGGATCAAGGATTATAAGTTTTCTGTTTGTTTTTTTTAGTATTTCTGCAGTACGGTTAACTATGATTTTCTTTTCAATTCCAAAGCTTGGAACATAGGGAGGACACTCTCTATAATGTTTGTTTGTATATAGTTTTATAATGGCTATCCATATCCATGCCAAAAGCACCATGCATATAATATTTATTGTCAGTAAAAAACAGAACGTAAACATATTTTCCTCCTGCATATAATTTAGCCTGTTCTTTCTAAAGAAAGGTTAATTTTTGCCTTGCTAAAATGACAAAAATGGACTAGACACAACATATTAAAATTTTAGGATCTTAAAATGCAAAAACACTATAATGTTATTGTTGTAGGCGGTGGACATGCCGGTTGTGAAGCTTGTGCCGCTGCTGCGCGTATGGGAGCAGAAACATTACTTATTACCCATAAAAAATCAACTATTGGCGAAATGTCATGCAATCCGGCTATCGGCGGTTTAGGCAAAGGACATTTTGTTCGGGAAATAGATGCGCTTGACGGTCTGATGGGGCGCGTTATAGATAAGGCTGGTATTCAATTTAGAATGTTGAACATGTCAAAAGGTCCTGCAGTTCGCGGACCGAGAGCTCAAGCAGACCGTGACTTATATCGCAAATATATGCTTGAAGCCTTGGAAGAACAACCTCATCTTGAAATATTGGAAGCAGCTGTTGAAGGTCTTTTATTTGATAATGATACAATTATCGGTGTAAAATTAGCGGACAATACTCAAATTTTTGCTGATTCCGTTGTCTTAACTACGGGAACTTTTTTAAATGGGGTTATGTTTACAGGACACAAAACCTCTGTCGGCGGACGTGTAAATGATGTGAGTTGCAGCGGTATAACACCGTATTTAAAGGAAAAAGGACTTCGTTTGGGACGTCTTAAAACAGGCACTCCGGCTCGCTTGAACGCTGATTCTATAAATTGGGATATTTTAGAAACACAGCAAGGTGATAATCCTCCTCAGCCTTTTTCTTATATGACAAAAGAAATTACCAATCCGCAAATAGATTGTTATATAACTCATACAAATGAGCAAACCCATAAGATTATTCGTGATAATTTTGAAAAATGCGCTCTTTTTTCGGGGTTAATAAAAGGCGTTGGTCCGCGTTATTGTCCGAGTATTGAAGATAAATTAGTAAAATTTGCCGACAGAACAAGCCATCAAGTTTTTTTGGAACCGGAAGGATTAAACAGTAAAGTCGTTTATCCAAACGGATTGTCAACTTCTTTGCCTGCTGATGTTCAGGATGCTTTTTTACACACTATTAAAGGGTTGGAAAATGTTGAAATTATTCGTTATGCTTATGCTATCGAATATGATTTTGTTGATCCGCAGGAATTGGACCATTGTTTGCAAGTCAAAAAAATTCCGCACCTTTATTTAGCAGGACAAATTAACGGAACAACCGGATATGAGGAGGCTGCCGCACAAGGCATTTTAGCCGGCATTAATGCGGCTCTTAAAGCTTTGCATCCTGATAGAGAATTCGTTATTGATCGCAGTCAGGCTTATATTGGTGTTATGGTTGATGATTTGATTACAAAAGGTGTTGATGAACCATACAGAATGTTTACATCTCGTTCTGAATACAGGCTTTATTTGCGTGCGGATAATGCTGATGCGCGTTTAACCGAGGCAGGATATAATATCGGCTGCGTATGTCAGGAACGCTATGATGTTTTTAAGAAAAAACAAGCTGAAATTTCAAAGTTAAGAAAATTATCCGATGATTTATCTCTTCGTCCGTCTGAACTTGAAACCTATGGCATAAAAAAAGACAGCCGTCGTACAGCATTCAATTTAATGTCTTATGATGATGTTTCACGTGAAACTATGTTTGAAATTTGGCCTCAATTAGCTGAATTTTCTCCTGAAGTTTATGAAGCTGTTGAAATAGAAGCGCGTTACTCAGGCTATATAAAACGCCAAATGGCAGACATAGAAGTATTTCAAAAAGACGAAAAATTAAAAATCCGTGATGATATAGATTATCATAAAATAGGCGGACTTTCTAACGAAATGGTAATAAAACTCAGCCGTGTACGACCTGCTACTATAGGTGAAGCTTCACGTATATCTGGTGTTACTCCGGCTGCTGTAATGGCTATACTTGGATATTTGAAAAAATGAATAATACTGCTGAGAAAATAAATTGTTCCTGCAAAAGACCATGGCCGACCCGTGAAGAGGCTGTTGATTTGTGGGAAGAGGGAATACACGATCGTTGTTTGAAACCTTATGGCTTTCCTTTTGAAGATGAATATCGCTTTCATACTCAGGGAGTTGCCCGTGCCGCAGAGGCAATAGCTGCTCATATACCGGGGATGAATAGTGAAAAAGCTTTTGTTTTGGGATTATTGCATGATTACGGTAAGAAAATAAATGAACGTATGGAAGGGCGCTTTCATGGCCGTGAAGGTTATGAAAAAATGCTTGAATTAGGATATCCAGAGGTGGCAAAAATATGTTTGACCCATACTTTTCCTAAGAAAAATTTTGAAGATGGAGAGTTTTCATATCCGGAAGATTGGCAAATATGGTGCCATAAAACTTTGGCCAACATTGAATATGATGATTATGATTATTTAATTGGTCTTTGTGATAAATTTTTTGAAGGTATGTCAATGGTTTCTATTGAAAAAAGAATAAAAGGCATTGTCCGCCGCTATCAACTCTCACCCAAACAAGAAGATATCTTGCTAAAAGATTCTTTGCGGTTGAAAGCTTATTTTGATAAAAAAACAGGTTGTGATATATATGATATATTAGGAATAAAAGAATAATGCAAAAATTCAGCTATCATACACATACCAATATTTTGGGATTTGACGGTAAAAATACAGCCGAAGAAATGATAAAAAGAGCAGAAGAAATCGGTTTTGAAGAAATAGGTATATCAAATCATTTTATCTATCATCCAAATTTGCAAGAAAAGGATAATATGTTTTTTAATGATATACAAAAAATGGAAACAGCGGCAAAAAAAATTATAGAAAGTATCAGAAAAGCAGCGCTAAATGCTAAGATAAAAGTTTATGCCGGATTTGAAGTCGATTTTTTTCCTTCAGCGCGCTGGTGTTCAGATTTTGAAAAAATAAGAAAAAATATCGATGCTGATTATTTTATAGGTTCTACTCACATGCTGAGGGATAAGGATGAGCAGCATATTTATAATATGTACCATTACTATTATAAATCTGAACATCGTTTTAAAGATGATATTTTGCAAGAATATCTTTCTAATTATTGGCAAAATATTGCTGCAGCTGTTAAAAGCGGATATTTTGATTTTATTGCTCATCTTGATGTTTATAGAATTTTTAAATTGTTTGATCATCTGAAATTTGAAAGAGAAATTGCTGATTTAATAGATACTTTTGGAAAATATAAAACTCCTTTTGAACTCAATACAAGCGGATGGACAAAGTATGGCACTCAGCATCCGGATAATAGTTTTCTGATAAAACTGCGCGATGAGAATGTTCCTGTTGTTATAAGCGATGACGCACATAGTGTATCAATGCTAGCTCAGCATTTTCAAAGAGCTGAGGATTTGCTGTCTGAATTAAATTATACTAATAGATGGAAGTTAAAAAAATGATTCAAAATTTCAGTTATCATACACATACAAATTTTTCAGACGGAAAAAACAGTCTTGAGGAAATGCTTACCCGTGCAGTTGAACTTGGCTGGAAAGAAATAGGTATAAGCGACCATATGATAATTCATAAAAATTTGAAAAACAGTAAATCTTGGGAACGCTGGAAAACAGACGCGCATATATACCATGAAGATTTTTCTTCTACTTATGAAGATTTTGCACGCCACGCTGAAAATGTAAGAAAGGTGTCTGAACATTTTAATATCAACGTTAAAGTTGGAGCTGAGGTTGATTTTTTTACTTATTCGGGATGGATTGATAGTTTTTTGAAGTTAAAGGAAAAACTTGGTCTTGATTATTATATTTCAGGAAATCACTACCTTTTTGTTGATGATGAATGCGAAAATATAATTGATATAAAAGACACAGAACTGCTTCCTTATGAAGAACAAGTGTCTGCATTAAAACGTCATTTCAAAACTATTGGAAAAGCAGCGGAAAGTGGAATTTTTTCTTTTATTGCTCATCTTGATTATGCTAGAAAAGCTCAAATTTGTGGTAAAGATGATTTTGTAAATGAAAAATATCAGCTTATAAAAACATTGGCTGCTACTGATACTGCAACTGAATTAAGTACAAAAGGCTTGCGAAAAGGAGATGATTTTTATCCTAATAGCAATATGTTAAAAGAAATAGCAAAGAATAATGTAAAAGTTGTTATTAGTGATGATGCCCACCGAATCTGTGAATTAGGGCATAAATTTACTGAAGCGGAAGAGGCGCTCAAAAATGCTAAAATCTTAAATAGATGGACTTATGTTCAGAAATAGATTCTGTTTGTTAAAATAATTTATTGTTTTTGTTTAATAAATTTCAAAAAAAATATTTGAACGGTGATATGC
>CAVIWQ010000068.1:0-7174 GCA_963646605.1 Bacteroidaceae bacterium | reverse complement strand
ATTTAATTTTGCATATTCTAGTTTTATATTTTTAAATCTGGCAACAGCGTCTTCTAAAACTTCATCATCTTTCAAATCTTTATTCAACAAAGGAACAAGCGTTGTTTTCAACAAATATTTTCCATCGTTCAAAACCGGATTGTTCAATTCGCTTTCTTTCAGTTCCACGCGGTTGGGATTGCTTCTGTCAGGAGTTGCCGTCATTTTCAGCGAAAAAGAAGCATTTTCGCTCATCAATTTTTCAAAATTTTGCGAATAGTTGCTATTATCGGCTCTCTCTCCGCCGATATGCGCTTCATCTCTGATGTATATAAGTTTATATCCCTTATCAACCGCCGACAAAACAAAATCATCAATAATGCCGCATTCCGATAAAATCCGCCCTTTACCAAAAGACGCTTTGCCAAATATATAAACCTTGTTTTGTTCCGGTATAATTTTATTTATGCTTTCGATTTTATCGCTCTTGGACAAAGACGGCGACTGCACATACTCAACTTCAAATTTAGAAAAAGGCAAATCAACTTTATATCGATTGATTTTCTGTTCAAAGAAAAACGGCAAAGAAGATGATGACGGTGTTGCAATAACAAAAACAAATTTCTCGCCGTTATTATTCTCTATCATTTTCGATATAAAATATGAAGCCATCAAAGTTTTGCCGGAACCGGTAGGCGCCTTAAACTCGCAAAACACTTTTTGACAAGGATTATACAAATCCAATATTGCTTCAACCGTTGTTTTTTGCAGGGAAGTCAGTTCCATTGTTTAGTCCTCTTGTTTGTATGGACACAAAGCCGACAACTCGTTATAAACGTTAAAATCATTTGAATAATCGTAATTTTCGTTTATTTTTTCAAACTCTTTCTTGGCAAACTCTTTAATTTTCTCCGCTTTATCCAAATCATTCAAAGTCAGCGGCTCATACTCAAGCTTAAAAACTCGAACACTATTATCAGACAGATAAGGTTTGTCTTTACTGTAAGTCCACTCAAAACTTTCTCCTTTGCTGCCTTTTCCGGTAATAACTCGATAAAGCCTTTCTCGGGTTATGTTTTCGCCGATACCGTTTTCATTATTTGTAACCAAAATAAACCTGCGTTTTCCTCCGTCTTCGGCATTCAGCTCCATAACCGCCTGCCCTGTTGTTCCCGAACCGGCAAAAAAATCTAACACCGTGGCATTTTGGTTATTTTTAAAAATAGATAATAAGTATTTAATCAACGGTACAGGTTTTGGGTATTCAAACACTTTATTTCCACTAAATATCAGTTTTAATTCTAATCCACCTATTTCTGTTCTACCTATATCTGCATTTATTATACTAAAAGGTAACTTTCCTTTTTCCTCAAAATCATAAACTTTTTTATGTAATTTCCATTCATTTGATATTTTTCTTACAGACAAATTATCGCGTTTAGCTATCATTGTTTCTCGACTCCAAGTCCAACGCCCCAAAACGCCTGCTGTCTGAAATGGAATTATTTTTACATATCCATCTTCATTATTATATTCCTTATCAATCAATATATCTCTATTGTCAGGATTGTAATAAACCGGAAAATGCAAACTAGGAACATCTTCTTTTTTGCCACCAACACCTCTCTTCCATAATCTTTCAATATAATATTTTCCTTTATTGTCTTTTTCTTTATATCTACTTTTAATTTCTTCTAATGACCTTTTTTGAACTAATTTAACATTTGCATATATTTTTGCATAACATAAGCAATAGGAGTGTTGGACAGAAATATTTACAGAACTTTGAGTACCTGCAGGAGCCGAAACAACAATAAGATTCCCCACAAAATTATTTGCGCCGAATATCGTATCGCACAGCACTTTCAAATAGGCTTGTTCAGAGTCGTCTATAGAAATAAAAATCACTCCGTTATCACTCAGCAAACGGCGCGCCATTTTCAACCGCTCGTTCATCAAATTCAGCCAGCCGTCACGGGTGAACTTATCCCGATAGACAAATTTTGAGGCTTTTACCTCCTCTTTGTAGTCATTGCCGTCTTTTTGAGTAGATTCGGTGTTGTAAGGCGGATCAATATATATAATATCAATGAGCCCTTTGCCGTTTTTATCTATATATGCAGTACACAGATTTTTCAAAGCGTCATAATTTTCACCGATAATCAGTTTATGTTCCAAACGGTTTAGCTCATTAACAGCAATATTCAATTTTGCATTTTCTTTAACAGTTACTACACAGTTATGATTAACTTCAGGCGCTTCGTCAAACACAAAACCGGTTTTGACTCTTTGCGTAATAAAGCCATAAACTTCATCCAAATCTTTTTCCGGTACTGTTTTCAAAATTTCTTTGGCAAGCTGTTTTTGCTCTTTGTTATAAGAAGAATCAGGTATTTTATCTATTTTTGCCAAATAATCATCACGCATAGCAACTCCCCTGTTTCGGCAATAAAAAAACCACCTGTCAAGGTGGCCGGGGAATTGAACAATCATACATTATCAGATGACCTAATAGCTTTTAAAACCACACTTTATAAAAAGAGCGGTTTCTGGACATAGGCTAAAAGTTCCCCGACCATATTGCTACAATCGGGGATATATTTATTGTTATCCTGACTAACAGATAACAATTTGACGATGTTACACCCTAACACCGGATAATGTAAGAGCTGTTCAAGGCTCCGCCCCCTCTCAGGAACTGACTTATGCCCTTTGCATAAGCTTGTTCAAACTTTACAAAAAAGCCGCCGCAATGTCAATAACTTCTGGGACTGATAAAAACAACAAAAAAGCCCCGAATGTCTGGTGACAAAACGGGGCTAAATGCAGCTGCAATTTATAAAATAAAAAACAAACTGCGCAACTTTATGAGGCCTTAACAAAAATATGCAAGGGAATACTCGTTAGTTGCTTACACTACACTAGACCGATATAATACAAATTTAATTGTACTACACAGGTTCTGCTCTAATTTTAGGGAGTCCGACAATCATAATAAAAATTTTTTGGTTAGTAATTCTTATATGTCATTAGGCCTTCCTCGATTTCTTATAATCATAATTAAATAATTTATAGTGTAATTTCATGTATAGCACATATATATTTTTTGTCAATATTTTTTATAAAAAAACTTCCGTTTTTTTTTACAAACGGAAGTTTTTTTGGCAATCAGCACAAAACAAAAAATTAGAAAATACCTTTCAACAAGCCCTGTGCTTCTTCTTTCAAACCATCTTTCAAGCCGTTTGCCGTATCGCTGACAGCTTTAATTCCGTCTGTGGCAACATCTTTAAGACCGCCCAATCCTTGATTGATAACCGTATCATAAGATGTGCTCAAAATCTTTTTCAAAATAATGGTAACGGTTTCAACAATTCCCTTACCTTCAGAAGCTTTTTCACGGCCGATGCCTTTCAATTCGATATTCGGCAAAGGAATACCGGCTGAAGCCCCTTGTCCGGCAATGGAAGCAGCAATGTTAATTTGTCCGTCATTAACATTAACCAAATCAACGGCAACTTTTTTGCCTGAAGAAGATTTTTCGTTTTTAGCCGGAGTTTTTTCGGCTTTGGCTTCAGTTGACGCTGAAGAGGCTGTGTTTTTATTGATATTAGCCAACAAATCAGAAACGTTGTTATTAGTTACATTCTTCAATTCATATGTAACTTCTGGTTTGCTTACTCTAACTTTTTCTACAACGATTAAAGGTTTGGTTAAAGATTTGAGATTAATTTTAACATAAACTTCGCCCAAACTCAAAACATAAGGCTGAGCATAACCTTTTGGGTTGGCAACCGTCAAGTTGCTCAATTTTACTTCGCCGTTCAGAGGCGACAGATAAAATCCACCAAGTTTAACGTCTGTTCCCGTAACTTGACTGCCGTATTTGTGAACAGCATCTTTAACAATGGTTTCCAAATTGTGTGATACATAATAAACGCCGCCGGCAATTGCTCCTAAAACCACTGCCAAAGCGATATATCTTTTTTTGATTTTCATTTGAACCTCGTTTATATAGTTGATAACTGAATACTGTTATAAATAAATTTCATTTTTTTTCAACATTATATTTACTTGGCAACAACCAAATTTGTGATATACTCAGTTAACAAGGAGAAAAGCCATGGATTTTTATTATGGAAAACAGCAATTGCGCAAATTATTTATTTTCAGCGCCATAATCTTTTGTTTTGCCCTAGTTGGAGCACTGATTATCGGAATTCAGACTTTTTCAGGCGCTTTGCTGCTCTGTTTTCCTTTTTTGTTTATGGCAGCGTCTTTATTTGTTTATATTTTTCCACCCAGATTGGCAAGAACCAGCACTCGTTCAATCCAAATTGACCGCGCTGTTCCGCTGCTGTGGTGCGATGTCGTCCGCGCGCGTTTAACCTATTCAAGCTGTTTGAAATTACGTCAAATCATCGTTTTTGAATTAAAACCGCGGGTCGTTTATCCGCTTACATTTATGCAAAAAATTTGTAAATACAGCCGTTTTACACCTTTTTCCATTCCGCTATACGCTATGGAAAGCGGTGAACAAAAAGCAATATGCGACGAAATCAGCAAATATTGCAAATTGGAAAAAGACTAATTTATCCAATGGATTATTTTATTTTCAACCGCTTGATCATATTTTTCGGGCAAATTGTTAAATGAAGCCGACTTTCGTAGTTTGGCATTGCGCGCCATATGGTTAAAATCAACAAAAAAGCTGCCGTAATTACTCCCCTGAGTTGAAAAAGGAACAACTTTGCGGGCAGCAAAATCCGCTTTTTGCAAAAATGTCAACAAAGGAGCTGCCGGAGCATACCACCAAACCGGTCCGCCAACAAAAATTGTATCGTATGCTGAAAAATCAGGCAATTTTTCAGCCAGTTCAGGATATTTTTCTTCCACAAGCCATTTTTTTGCCTGCATATAAAATCCGGCAGAAGATTTTATGGGTTCAGCGGTTTTGATTTCATATGTATCGGCATTTGTCAATTTTGCAATTTGCTCAGCTATTTTTTTCGTATGACCGGACAGAGAATAATAAACCACCAGAGTTTTGCCTGTTTTGGCTTCAAGTTCAACCGGCTCTGCATATTTGGACATTTCATAAGCATTGCGCTGCGAAACACGATAGAGATGAACACAAGCGCCGAAAATAACCAACAATGCCGCTATTGCTAAAACCGAAATGGTAATTTTTAACATACCTTGTCCTTTCTTTTTTAATTTTAATAATTTTCAATATAGCGGCAATAATATAAAAATCAATTATCAGTCTGAACTTATAAAACAAAAATCTTGAAAACAAACGCAAATTGCCGCATAATAATCTAAATTTGTATTTTTATGTCTTACTCATCAAATTATTTTATATGGATAAATTAACGTCTTTAGAATCTTATTTGCTCGGGCAAAAAGATATTTTTGCTATGGCAAATGCGGTTGTACCTTCATTCACCTATTCTGATTTGGATAACAAAGCTTGTTTTGTTCCTTCTCTTGCTTTTATCAAAGCTTTGTTGGAAACAAACGACAGCCGAATTTTAAAATTGCTGAATGACAGCGTGCAAAGTATGAAAGTTTTTGAATGCGCTATTGAAATCGGACACCGTCAATATATTGAAAAATATTACAACGGTGTGACCGGATGGATACCTTCAAGCAGTATTATCCGATTGCTTGAACTGGGCTACAAAGACATTGCGATGGATTTTCTGAGAGTTTTCGCCCGTATCAGCTTTGGCTATGACGAGGAGTTGCTCAGCTATCTTCGCGAACACAATCTCAACGACGAAGTTCGAGAGCTCTTTTACTAAGCCTCTAAACAAAAAAAATCCCTGACAAACATCACGTTTATCAGGGATTTTTTTAACAAAACGAATATCACCAACAGCGCTCAAGTTCCTTATTCTGCTCCTTAATAAAATCATCCAGAAGCTTTTCGCGGGAAGTAAGCAATCTGTCCAATTCCTGTCGGTCGCAATCGGTAATTTGTTCAAAAGGTTTATGAATAATTTCCAATTCCTTTTCAATAATTTTTGCTTTCTCCGATTGATATTTTCTTTCCATATCTTTCAGATTTTGCAATTTCTGATTTAACAAACACCGCCTCATATACAACCAAATATACAGGGCACCGCTGAGAACAAATAAAAAAATCAGCGCAAACAGTAAATAATAATGTTCCATAACGTCGTTTATTTTAAAATTAATAATAAGACTTGTATCTGAAATTTAACATTTTACATAATTTTGTCAATCTTTAGCTATTAGAAAAACAGAAGCAAACACAAAAAAGCAATAAAAAAGGCTTGCAGATTCCTCTGAAAGCCTTTCGAGAGGTGAAACAAGTAAGGCAATACACGGACTAAATTGTCATTTCATTTATCTGAAAAATGTATTATAGTATGAAAAAATTGGAGAATATCAAAATGGCAAAATTTTATCATTATATTACTAAAGGTAATACTGCTCTAACTGAGGGAATATTGTCGTTTTCGGAAAATCCTCAAGCCGATTTAGGCTATTACTACAGGCGCACCGGCGGTGAAACAACTCACGCAGGCATTGTCAAATGGATGGAAAATTGTTTTGAAGGACGCAGTCGTGCCATTCGCGGTTTCTCTGAACCAATCCAATGGACTGAAAAAAGCATAAATATGTTCAAACCTTTCATTGATAACGCAGATTTGTTCTCCATAGATTTAGAAGCTTTACAAAAAGACGGCCTGATTGAAGCCGTTTATGTCTCTCCCGCTCTTCGCCCAAACCTAAATAAAGATTTGCCGCAAGATGTTGACGAACGCTTGGTAAAATTGGCTTCCATAAACGATATTGATACCTCTCCTGTAGATTGGTCTGTTTGCGATGAAAAATTAGGTCTGCGGTTTTCAGTTGTTCCATATTATCTGATTGTCGTCAAAGGCGGTATCATCCCGCCCAAATACATTACCTTGGAATCTTAATTTTCCCGAAAGGCAAAAAGATTAGAACTTCATTAAATAATTGTAAAATAAGGGATTTTGTTTGGGACAGTTTGTGCAACTTTGTGCAAGTTTTTTGCACAATTTTACACTTTTTGAATTTTATTATTCATACCTTAAAAAAGCAAAAAGGCTTGGAAAACCAAGCCTTTCGAGTGGTAGGCGCGCAGGGATTCGAACCCTGGACCCACTGATTAAGAGTCAGTTGCTCTAGCCAACTG
>CAVIWQ010000067.1:0-7391 GCA_963646605.1 Bacteroidaceae bacterium | reverse complement strand
CTTTAAGCCATTTCCTTCCGTCTGTTGCATTTTTGGCCAAGCTGTCAACACATTGCCAAAATGCCGGCGAATGATCCTGATGTTTTAAATGCGCCGTTTCATGAGCAACCAAATAATCTATAACAAAATCGGGCGCCAGCATTATCCGCCAGCTGTAATTTATATTTCCTAAAGAAGAGCAGCTTCCCCAACGTGATTTTGTATCTTTGATAACCACTCGGTTGACTTTCTTTTCAATTAAAGCCGCTTTGGCTTCAGACATTTCCAAAAGCATTTTTTGAGCTTGTTTTTTTATAAAATCTTTAACACGGCGCGACAAAAAATCTTTTTCTCCTGAAACCAATAGATTTTCCCCCTCAATTTGCACGCCAAAATGCTGCTCGGGACAATGTCGGATTAAAAATTCTTTTCCGCCGATGCTTATTTTGTCCCCATCTGCAAAAGACTTTTGCAAAGGCAATTTTGCCAAATGTTCATCAATCCATTTTTTTTGAGATTTTACAAAAGCGAGCGCTTGCTGTTTTCCACATCTTTTCGGAACAGTCAAAACCGGAATTCTGTTTTTGGAATCAATCCGTAGCCCCAATCTTTTAGCTCTGGCCGAAAAAACTATTTTCAGCTCAAAGTCTAACTCATCGGCAAAATCAAACATCTTTCCAGTTAACAATGTAATTTTCATATTCGTCGTCTTTTACTTCACTTTCAGAAATCAACAAACGCCCTCTGACCGATTGAAAAGCCTTATGCACGCTGTCTTTATTTCCACTTATCAACGGGTGCCACTCCGGCAAATCTTTTCCGTTTTCCAACAGCCAATAAGCACAGGTTTTAGGCAGCCAGCGCGGACGTTCTTTAAGTGCGGCACGGTTAACGCTCCGACAATCAGGAACTTTGGCAAAACGGTTTTCATAAATTCGGCACAAACAACTTTTGCTGTCCAAAAAACGACATTTAACACAGGTAAAATAAATTTTACCGCCGATTTCCAATTTATTCAGACAACATTTTCCACAACCGTCGCAAAGCAATTCCCATTCTTGGGGCGTCATTTCATCAAGCTTTTTCTTTTTCCAGAATTCCGGCTCTACTTTTTTCTCATCAGCACGATATGTATTTTGCACAACAATCGTATATTGTTTTTTGTTATCCATAAAATTATCCTATTTGTTCCGGCAGTTGTTCATCACGAATAAAATTACCGAATTGCGCAAACTCGCCGTTCCATGATAAATCGACTTTGCCTGTGGGACCATGGCGGTGTTTACCGATAATAACTTCCGCACGATATTTTGTCGCTTTCATTTTCTGCTCCCATTTATCATGCTTTTCCTGACTGTAATTTTTATCGGTTTCTTTTGGTTCTTCGTTTTGAATATAATAATTCTCACGGTAAACAAACAAAACAATATCAGCATCTTGTTCAATAGAACCGGATTCGCGCAAATCCGACATCAAAGGTCTTTTATCATCGCGTTGTTCAACGCCTCGGTTCAGCTGTGACAAAGCGATAACCGGCACATTAAGTTCTTTTGCCATAATTTTAAGCCCGCGGGAAATTTCTGACAATTCCTGCACACGGTTAGCTTCGCCTCTTTTTGAACTGCCCATAATCAATTGAATATAGTCAATAACTATAAGCCCTAATCCTTTTGTTCGTTTCAGACGGCGGGCGCGGTTGCGGATGGCATTAATAGAAAGCCCCGGAGTATCATCAATATACAAAGGCATTTTTTCAAGCGAACGGATAACCTCTGCAATACGTCCAAACTCTCCGCTGTCAATATCGCCGTTACGCATTTTTTGCGAAGAAATACCCGCTGTTGACGATAAAATACGCGTAGCAAGCTGATCTGCCGACATTTCCAAAGAAAAGAAAGCAACTCCGCGGGATTTATCTTCAAAATTTGCGCTGTCTCGACTCATTAATTCAGCAACATTATAAGCTATATTAGTCGCTAATGCCGTTTTTCCCATTGCCGGACGTCCGGCAAGAATAATTAAATCGGAATTATTCAAACCGCCCGTACGCTTGTCAAGATCATCTAATCCGGTAGATATTCCCGAAATATTACCTTCACGCTGATATGCTTTTTCTATTGTATTCAAAGATGCAGTCAACGCTTCCGAAAAATCGACAAATCCGCGGCTTGCATCTCCTTTATCAGACAAATCATACAATCTTTTTTCAGCTTCTTCAATTTGTGTTGCCGCGCTCGAATCAATATCTTCTTTCATAGCGTGGTTGACAATATCATAACCGGTCGCTATCAGTTCCCGTCTCAAATACTGCTCATAAATATACTGCGCATAGTATTCCGGATTTGTAAGCGGTGATGAACTTTCCGCCAATTTAATCAAATATTTATAGCCGCCGACATCATTCAGAGAACCTTCCTGCTCAAAATAATTTTTCAGCGTAATTGTATCGGCAACATGTCCGCGCAAAATAAGCTTTGAAATAACCTCATAAATTTTTGCATGTATCGGATCTGCAAAATGGTTGGGCTTAAGATAGTCCGAAATCGATTCGAAAGCTTTGTTGTTTGCGAGCAATGCGCCCAATAGGGCTTGTTCAGCCTCAATATTCTGCGGCAAAGAAGTAATGTCGGGCTTTTCCATTCCAAGATGACCTTTCCATAAAAAACTGTTTTCTCTCTTCTATCAAATAAAACCCATTTTTCAAAGCCAATTTTTGACAAATGTGATTCATTGAGATTAAAAGCAATTTTTATCAATTTATAAGACTTGTTTTTGCGAAAAAAATATTTTATTCTGCCTCCGTTTTCAAAAAAAATGTCAGGATAAAAAATGAGTGGAGAAAATAGCAGCAGTTGGCTAAAACGCTTTTTTAAGGTTTTTCTGTTTTCACCGGTTAATATGGTGTTTATCATCGCATTGCTTTGGTTTGCAGCCAAAGCTTATATTTGGGAACCGTCTTTTTCAAACAAAATAATTGTTTATGCCATACTCGGACTCTGGATTTTTTGGATTATCGCAAGATATATGATAATTTTATTTGTAGCTTTAGCATTGCTTGCCGGAGGCTATTATGCCTATTACCAATATTCTCACCGCGAGCAGCGAAAATGCGAAGAAGCCGGCGGATACTGGAATAAAAAAACAAATACCTGCGAAGCCAAACGCACTATTTTGGAAAAAATAGACACGTTCATTAAAGAACAAATGGAAATATATTTTCCAACTAAAAAGAACAATGAAGATAAGAAAGAAACTGATAAATAGCTTTTCTGCAACATTATAAAAAAAGCCTCTTAGCGAGGCTTTTTTTATTGGCGTACCCGAAGGGATTCGAACCCATGACCTTTGGCGTCGGAGGCCAACACTCTATCCAGCTGAGCTACGGGTACATATACTCTAAAACAAAAACAGTAATAGCGCTAAAAAAAACAAAATGCTACATTTTTTTTAATTTATACAAATAATTCTTGACTTTTAGCCAGAAAATGGCTATTAACAGGCAACAAGTTTGTTTTTCAAGGATTGGAATAATGGTAAAAAAATGTGATATTTCGGGCACCGGCGTTATGAGCGGTAACAATGTAAGCCACGCGAACAACCGCAGCCGTCGTCGTTTTATGCCCAACTTGCAAATTGTTTCACTGTTCAGTGAAGCTTTAAATAAATTTTTCAAATTGAAAATTTGCTCAAAAACTTTGCGTTCAATTGAACACAATGGCGGTTTGGATGCTTATTTGGAATCTACTTCCAGCAGCAAATTAACTCCTGAAGCTCAGAAAATCAAAAAGTCTGTTGCCAAGAAAAAAGGCGTTGCAGAAAAAACTGTAGCTAAAGCTGCTCCTAAAGCTATGCCGGCACGTGTTGCAAAAGTTGCCGCAAAAAATGCTGCCAAATAATTGCGCATTTAATTTGATATAAAAAAGACCACCGTTAAGGTGGTTTTTTTATATTTTTTAAGCCCCTTTGAAAGGGGCTTTTATTTATTTGCTGACAACAACCATCGCTTCACGCAGCAAACGATCATTTATCATATATCCTGTCTGCAATTCGGCAATTATTGTTCCTGCTGGTTTGGTCTTGTCTTCAACTTCTTGCACCACTTGATGAAAAGAGGGATTAAAAACTTTTCCCATAGCCTCCATTTTGGTAACTCCGAATTTGCCCAAAACCTTCATCAATTCCGATTCTGTCAACTCAACGCCTTTGCGGAATTGTTCCATTTGTTCAGCATCGCTGTTTCCGGCTGCTTCAAGAGCACGATGCAAATTATCGGCAACACTCAATAATTCTTTAGCAAAAGACGAAATCGCATATTTTGAATTTTTTTCAATTTCCTGCGCACATCTTTTCTTAGTATTTTCCAAATCGGCATAAGCGCGCAAATAATCTTCTTTCAATTTGGCATTATCTTTTTGCAAAGCTTCAATATCCGCTTTCATATTGTCGGCAGCGGTGTTTTCTTCTTGTTCTTCAAGAATTTCCGCTTCTGAATTTTCGGCAATATCTTCAATATTTTCGTTTTCGGAATTTGTATTGTTATTTTTGTGTTTTTTCATTTTTTCCTCTTTAACTTTTTAACAAAAGCTCATATATTTCACTTATATAAAATTTAGTAATTAAAGCCTGACAAGTCAAGTACAGAAGTTTTTATTTGCGTTTTAATCAATTCTTAAAATTGATGGCATAATCTCTATACAAATTGGCTTGATTATTTTGAAAATGAGAGAATTGTTATGAATGCAAAAATTGTTTGCACCCCAAAAGAAAGCGGATACAAACCGTTACCTAAAGATTTTAACAAAAAGAAAAACTTTATGGCTTTTGGCGCTGTTAACAATCCTATCTTGGCTAAAATTCAAAATCTCGGACGAACGCAATGTCTGGGTAAAAATGATTGGCCTGAAATTTCAAATATAAATGCATGGATGATTACCGCCGAAACCGCTACATTTATGAAATGGGGCGGCTTGGGAATGGTTGCATCAGAACTGCCCGAAGCCTTTAATACGACTTTTTCAAAAGAAAAAGACAAAATATCCATCATAACACCGATGTATACCGGAAATACCGGCAAAAAAGCAGCCTATTTTGATGGCAAAATTTATTCCGGTGCCGAAAAAAAAGATATAAAACTAAAAAAAATAATCGGACTAAAAGTTCCTTTTATCGGTCAAAGAAACACCTTAATTAAACATCATGTCGACATTTATAAAGGCACATACGGCAATGCCGATTATATCTTTTTGCAAAACGAACGTTTTTTTTCGATAAACCCTCATCCTGATAATAATCCGGCGCAAGACGGCTGTTACATTCTTAACAGCAACAACATCAACGAAGTCGAAAGATTTGCATTTTTTTCAAAAGCCGTATTTTGTTTATTGGAAAAACTGACTGAAAAAAAATTGCCGGAACTTTCGCTGCCTAATATCCTTGTGGCCAATGACTGGCATAGCGGCGCTTTAGCAGGACTGCTCAAATATTTCACGCTTGCGCGCGTTGAAGAAGGTTCGATGCCTCGGGAACAGGCCGATGTTTTAAGAAAACTGCCGATAATCCATTTAGCCCACCATTTGGGATATCAGGGATGGGACTACAATAACACATCGCGCATTCTAAACTCTTTATACGAAAATTTGGCAACATTGGTCTTCAAAAATGCCAAAGCCATCAAAAACAGCAACCCGCGTGCTTCAAACACGCTGATTGTTTATGACTGCTACAATCAGGCATCATGCAATTTGCATCTGGCAGACAGAGTGGTTACCGTTTCAAAAAACTATATGGAAGAAGTTTCCAAAGAATTAGATTTTGGATTTGATTTTCGCGATATTCTCAAAATTCGCAAAGACCACCGCAATTTCTTCGGCATTGTAAACGGTTATGATAAAAAACTTATATCTCCCAACCAGCAGAGAATTGAGAAATTAAACAAATATTTTGCACCTTCTGACTTTGTTTTTTATGATGAAAACAATTTGAAAGGCAAACTTGAAAACAAAAAAGAATTTATTCGTCTGTTATCCAAGATTGCCTCTGATGACGATTTCAAACAAAAGGTTATTCCGCTTGTAGACATTTACAAATTTAACGACATCTCTTCTGCTGTCAAAAAAGCCGCTAAAACACCTATTATTTGCGCCACCAGCCGCTTAGTGGAACAAAAGGGATATGATATTGCGGCACAGGCAATTCTCAATCTGGCAGAGCGTTTCACGAACCTGAAAAATTTTGAAACCCCGATTTTTATTTTAGGCGGAGCCGGCGATGGCAAATATTTTGAAAATCTAACAAGCCTAAAAGATAAAATTGCGGCGCTTAACCCCAATTATGGTAAAAGAATTTTTGTTTTCCGCGGCTATCAGGACGATTTCGCCTATGCCATACAATTGGCATCTGATTTTTATATGATGCCCTGCCGTTTTGAACCTTGCGGCTTGACGCAAATGGAAGCTATGGCCAAAGGCACTCTGCCTATTGCTATGTCAACCGGCGGATTGGTAGACACGATTGATGACGGCGTCGATGGTTTTCGCACTGAAGTATTTTTTTCACAGCAAAAACGACGGGTTTACGGCAACAATTTAGCGGCACAGCGGCTTAAAAACAATGTTAATGCCTATGCCGAAACATTGGAAAAAGCTTTGGAAATATTTTACAGGCACCCCGACAAAATCGCCCATATGACCTATAGCGCCATGCACAAAGATTTCAGCTGGAACGTTGAAGGCGGCAGCATTTATAAATACCGCCAACTCTTCAAAACCGGCCATATCTAGAAGATTTGTATAAAAAAACACCTTCCGCCCAAACAAAAGGTGTTTTTTTAATTATTTTTTCTTAGTCGGCATTATCGCCCTAACTTCATGAACTTCATGAAGTTCATCATCCACAGTCTGCTTTTTATAATCTTCCTGAGACACAGAGTTTTTTTCTTCTTCTGTTACAGAAGTTTTAACATTTTGTTCCTGTTGTGAAACATTTTCTTCAGCCGCATTTGCCATTCCTGATGTTAAAACGCATGCCAGCATCAAAGCCATAAAAAATTTCATTTCTTATCTCCTTATTTTATTTTGAAAAAACAGAAAGACCCGCTAAACGGATCTTTCTGTTTTATAAACACTAAAAGTAATCACTTCTTGCCATAGTAATAAACATAGCCAATTGCAGAATAGACGTAAGAAACCTTTCCGAAGCCGATTGTCGAAACAAATTGCAAGTCCATTTGCTCATGATTTTCCTGCGAATACCAATCTTTTTTCAAAGAAATTGCTATATCTGCTCCAGAATATTGCAATGCCGGCATTTCGTATTTAAAACCATTTTTTGCATAAACAGCTTTTTCATACATAACGCCAAAAGCGTAGTTTACGCCCTCATTGGCAGTGCTTTTAACATTCAGGCGGTATGTT
>CAVIWQ010000066.1:0-7420 GCA_963646605.1 Bacteroidaceae bacterium | reverse complement strand
GCCCAAACGGCGGCGCTTGTCTTTTTCATATTCTTCAAAGTTGCCTTCAAACCAAACAACTTTGCTGTCACCTTCATAAGCTAAAATATGGGTTGCCAAACGGTCAAGAAACCATCTGTCGTGCGAAGTAACAAGCACACACCCCGGATAGTTCATAATTCCTTCTTCCAGAGAGCGCAGAGTGTCAACATCCAAATCATTGGTAGGTTCATCCAATAAAATAACATTGGCGCCTTTACGCAGCATTTTGGCCAGATGAACGCGGTTGCGTTCACCGCCGGAAAGCTGACCTACTTTTTTCTGTTGATCAGTGCCTTTGAAGTTGAATTGTCCGACATAAGCCCGCGATGGAAATTCTTTTTTGCCCAGTGTAATCATATCCAATCCATCTGAAATTTCTTGCCAGATGGTTTTTTCGGGGTCAAGTTCATCACGGGTTTGGTCTACATAACCGAGATCAACGGTTTCACCAATGCGGATTGTGCCGCTGTCCGGTTTTTCTTGTCCGGTAATCATGCGGAATAAAGTTGTTTTTCCGGCGCCGTTGGGGCCGATAATGCCGACGATGGCGCCTCTCGGAATTTTGAAAGACAGGTCATCGATTAACATACGGTCGCCGTAGCTTTTTGAAATGTGTTCGGCTTCAATAACTAAATCGCCGAGACGTTCAGTCATCGGAATATTGATGTTTGCCGTTGTTATTTTGTCTTTTGCCGAAGCTTGCAGCAATTCATCATAAGCATTAATACGCGCTTTTGATTTAGCCTGACGGGCTTTTGGGTTTTTGTGAATCCATTCCAGCTCGCTGGCAAGTGTGCGTTGGCGGGCGCTTTCTTCTTTTTCTTCTTGTTCAAGGCGTTTTTGTTTTTGCTCTAACCATGATGAATAGTTGCCTTCATAAGGAATTCCCTGTCCGCGGTCAAGTTCCAAAATCCAACCGGTAACATTATCCAGAAAATAGCGGTCGTGTGTAACCATAACAACGGTTCCGCTGTAGTTTTGCAGGTGTTTCTCAAGCCATGCCACAGATTCCGCATCCAAATGGTTTGTAGGCTCATCCAACAGCAACATATCGGGTTTTGATAACAAAAGGCGGCAAAGCGCTACACGGCGTTTTTCACCTCCGGAAAGTTTTGTTACATCACTTTCAGCCGGCGGACAGCGCAGCGCATCCATGGCGATTTTTACATTGCGTTCCAAGTCCCAGCCGTTGCAGGCATCTATCTTTTCCTGCAATTCGCCTTGCTCTTCTATTAAGGCATTCATTTCATCATCGGTCATCGGTTCGGCAAAGCGCATGGATATTTCTTCAAAACGTTTAAGAAGATCACGTGTTTCGCCCAGCCCGTCCATAATATTTTCAATAACATTTTTTGAAGGGTCAAGTTTCGGTTCTTGTTCAAGATAGCCGACTTTTACTCCGTCAGCAGCCCAAGCTTCGCCGTTGAACTCTTTGTCGACGCCGGCCATAATTTTCAACAAAGTTGATTTTCCCGCGCCGTTAACGCCTAGCACGCCGATTTTGGCTCCTGGGAAAAAAGACAAAGTTATCCCCTTAAACAGTTCTTTTCCGCCGGGGAAAACTTTTGTAAGATTTTGCATGACATAGATATATTGGTAAGATGCCATAACGATATTTGCTCCTAAAAATGTTAAATTAGCGTTGTTTGTTACTGATATGGCGGATACCGCCATTGTCGTTGGCTTTTGTTTGAGAAGCGCGCACTGCGGAAGATTGGACAGGACGCGCGGCGTTTGTTTGCGGCAGGGCGGCAGTCGGCCGTGTTTCCGGAACAAGAGCGCGTCCATCTTCGCTTATTGCTGATTTTTTTCGTCCTTTGCTGCGTTGTTTAGCTTCATTATAAATTTCAACGGCGTCTTGCCGGTTGGCATTTTCGTCATCTTTTAACAAAGTGGCGTCATAAGCATGCCGCGGATAAAAAACTTTTCCGTCATACATTTTTATGGTGCCATCGCCGTAAAGAGTAGTTTTGAATATTTTCTGTTCGTTAAAACGGGCGTTTATTTCATCACAATTAAACAAACCGTCAGCCTGCTTTGACAGAAAAGCATCGGCTTTTGCCGTGTTGTAGGCAATCATGCCTTCTTCCTGATTTTTATCGCTTACGGCTTTGGTGACCAATATAGCCCGCGCCAACATTTCAAAAGTGGCATATTTGGGCGCGCCGCACGCCATACCTGTTCCCGAAACAGTACCAAGGGCTTTCATTTCTTCGATATAGCTGGGGGTAATGCTTATTTGCGCATTTGCGTTCAGTGCATTCAGTGCAGCAATGGCAAATATCAAAAGTTTTTTCATTTTTGCTCCTCAAGTGATTTTGAACTGATTATAGGGAAAATAATTTAGTTTGCAAATAATCTTTACAGGTTTGCGAAAAATATGGTTGACAAATTGTTACTTTTATCATAAGTTGCAGCAAAACATTGTGATAAAGGAATGTGTTATGAAGTTGTTTAGTTCGTTAAAATCAAAGAAAAACCGCGATAAGGACTGCAAAATTGTTCGTCGTAAAGGTCGGATTTTCATTATTAACAAGAAAAACCCGAAGTTCAAAGCTTGTCAGGGATAATCTGTTGATACAATTTATAAAAAACTCCGTTTATAACGGAGTTTTTTTGTAATAAAAATTTATGCTTGTCCGACAGTTTCCATCATAATCGGATATAAGGCTAATTCGGGTTCCATGCCTTTGGTTAAAACCACATTGAAAATAGGATACATTCTTTCGCATTCTTTTATGGCAATATCAAAAATCTGAGCAATTTGCCGGTCAAAAAGAGGGTTTTGTTCGTCATAAAAAAGCGAATGGCGGAAAACAGGCATTTTTTGTTCAGTCCAATAAGAAAAATGTCCAACCCACAAATCATCATTGATTAAAGCCAGCAATTCAAATATTTTACTTTTGTCATTCAACTGATTTTCAATATTCATCAGGCAGGAAATGTGCAGACAATGCATGTTTTCTTCAAAAGAAAAAAACACCAGCATATCATTCCATTTTCCCTGAACTTCAACCACAACTTCATTTTGTCCGCGGCGCTCCGTTGCATAGGCATGCGCATTGAGGAAGCTTTCAACTTCGTCAATAGGGTTGGCTTTTGCCGGAATGTTTGCCGCTAAGTTCATAAAAATCTCCTAATTGCGGTCTAAAATAAAAAATCATTTTATAAATAACATTATCGAGTCGTAAATTACAATCTGCAGGTTTAAGTTTTCCACTTGATTTATTTTTTATTTTTTTGCTAAATAAAAAAAACGTATAAAAAACAACAAATTATTATTTGTAAAATAATATCGCTGTTTTTTAATGTGGATATGTTGTGCAAAATTAATATACTCTTTACCAATTTGTATACTTGAGGAGAAAAATGATGATAGGTTTTGAATTTCCGGAAATATCGCCGATATTTTTTTCAATAGGCGGTTTTGCCGTGCGTTGGTATTCAATGGCCTATTTATGCGGAATTGTCGCTGCGTGGTTTTTAATTTCAAAAATGGCTGTAAAATATGATTTGGGCTTAAACAAACAACAAATCGAAGATGCTGTATTTTTTACGACAATCGGAATTATCGCCGGAGGGCGTTTGGGGTATGTGCTGTTTTACGGGCGTGATTTTTTCTGGGAGCATCCGTGGCAGATTTTTGCCCTTTGGCATGGCGGAATGTCTTTCCACGGCGGAGCTTTAGGAGCTGTATTGGGGCTGCTTTATATGTCTTACAGCCGCAAAGTCAGTTTTTGGCTGTTAACTGATTTGGCCGCTTTATTTGCCCCGATTGGTATTTTTTTAGGAAGGTTGGCAAATTTTGTTAACGATGAATTATGGGGACGGGTCACAGATGTTCCATGGGCCGTCAGATTTCCGAGCGGCGGTTATCTGCCGCGCCATCCGTCACAACTTTATGAAGCCTTTGCAGAAGGAATAGTAATATTTATCGTTCTGAATTTATTATGGCGTTATCCTGCTGTGCGTCAGCGTCAAGGTATTGTTTCTTCGCTTTTTGTTATATTATATGGCTTTTTCAGAATAGTGTTGGAATTTTTCAGACAACCGGATGCTCAATTAGGCTTCTTTTTCAACTGGCTTACTATGGGGCAGTTATTATCTTTGCCGGTTTTGTTGTTTGGAATATGTCTGCTGTGGCATTTTGCAGCTAAGCCTGCGAAGTGATGTTTTGAGTGAATTTGTATGTTTTTTGCAAAATCCTGTGGGCACGGATAAAAACATCGCTTACATTGGCGTCACTGCGTTTTTTATCGGCAATACTGCATGAAACAGTTATTTTCAGCGGGCGTTTTACTTTATTTAACATAAATTCGGCAGCTGCAATTCTGCGGCGGATCTCATCTAAACGATTAAAAGAAGTTCCTTTTTCTGCATTTGGAAAAAGAATTACAAATTCATCCGGTGTGCAGCGATAGAGCATGGCCTCAGGTTCTGTTTCGGTGATTTTTTTGCTTATCATCAGCACAATATCATTAATTCCGCCCTTTCGGAAAGCTTGCAGTAAATGTTTGTAATCATCTATGCAAATAATGCCCAGACCATATTTAAGCGGCAGTTTGGCGGCATCAACAATAAAAGAGCGCCCGTTGCCGAGTCCGGTGGCGGTGTCTTTTCTGGCGATAAAAAATAAATGCCGGCAAATTCCGCATAAGATGGTTAGTGAAGCTGTGGCGAAAAACAGACTCAAAGCAGATGGTTGTGCGGAAAAATAAAAGCCGACCATCACGTTTACGGTGGCATAAGCTAAACTGGTGTCTAAAATGTTGTCTTTCAGTGAAGCAAAAAACAACATGACAGAAACAATAATCCAAAATACTGATAATCCAAAAATTTGCAATCCGCAGCCGAAATTTATCAGCGGGCTGAAGTCAAGTTTTATTTGTGAAGCGCTAAGGCTTTCAGTTAATGACACGGCCGCAAAAATGATAATTAAAAAGTTTAAGGTGTCTGCCGAGAATAAGGGGCGGTTGGGTAAAAAATAGAAAAACAGCAATCCGGCGGCAGTAAAAAAAGCCAAATTCAGATAAGCAGGGGTAAGATAATATATAATGCCATGAGTATATTTTAAATAATTTACGGCTGAATAGGCAAGAGTGATGATGATAATAAAAAACAGCGGACGATTGCGGTTGAATTTTATAAGTAAACTAATTGATGATAAGTTTATAATCCAAAATGCTGAGTGAAAGATGTTTTGCATGCTTTCATTCAGCGTTTCAAAAAGCATATAAAAACATACCGCTCCCAATAACAGAGCAGAGGGCAGCCATGAATTTCGCATTAAGGGCAAAATTTGCCGTAAGTAGTAGCAATATTTTTTTAGCAAAACATATCCTTTCGCGATGGGATATTATCAGCGAGAAGTTTAAATTTTGTTTACGCATTTTATAATCGAACTGTCGCCGTATGAATAAAAGCGGTATTTTTGTTCGATTGCATGTTGATAAGCTTTTTTCATCCTGTCAATTCCGGCAATGGCGCAAATCAGCATAAATAAAGTTGATTTCGGCAAGTGAAAATTTGTTATAATCATGTCTATTATTTTAAACTTGTATCCTGGGGTTATAAAAATGTCGGTGCTTCCGGCAAAGGGATGCAAAACTCCGTTATCATCGGCCGCACTTTCCAAAAGCCGTAATGAAGTTGTGCCTACGGCTATTATTCTCCGTCCTTCTTTTTTTGCTTTATTAATGGCTTCACAGGCTTCCGGCGTAATTTCTCCGTATTCAGCGTGCATTTTGTGGTCTTTGGTGTCATCGGTTTTAACGGGCAGAAAAGTTCCAGCTCCCACATGCAATGTAATGAAAACTTTTTCAATTCCTTTTTTTTCAAGCGCTTCAAAAACACGCGGTGTAAAGTGCAGACCGGCGGTGGGAGCAGCAACAGCTCCTTCGTAATGAGCGTAAATTGTTTGATAGTTTTCTTTATCGTTAAATTTATCCCAAATACCGCCTTTTGCAGGTTTATCGCGTTTGATATATGGCGGCAGAGGCATTAATCCGTATTTTTGCAGGTTTGAAGCCAATTTTTCAGGTGCGCATGCAAATTTTATAAGAACGCCGTCATCGTCTTTTTTTTCGATGACTTCTGCAAAAAAGTCGCTTTCTTCAGGCGTAATGTCGTCGGTATAAAAATAGACTTTGTCACCGGCGTGCAGACGTTTGGCGTTTTTGATAAAAGACCACCAGCAAATGCCGTCGACAGGGCGGTATAAAGTTACTTCAACTTTTGCTTCACCGCGTGCTCCGTATAAACGTGCCGGAATAACTTTTGTATCGTTAAAAACCAATAAATCTCCAGATTGTAATATATCAGGCAAATCATAAAAATGTCTGTCGGCAATGCGTCCTTCTTCGCTGAGATCCAATAAACGGGATGTGTCGCGCGGGTTTGCAGGCTGTGAAGCTATAAGACTGCGGTCGAGATTAAAATCAAAAATATCCACTTGCATAGTTGTTTGTCCTTTTCTTTGCTGTCGTTATAGTATATACAGGAGATATTTGCAAGAACTATAAGGGAGATACCTAATGTCAAAAATCGTAACGATGATTCCAGTACGTATGGCTTCAACTCGTTTGCCCAATAAACCGTTATTGGAAATTAACGGTAAGACTCTGTTGCAGCGTGTTTATGAAAATGTAAAAAAATTTGTCCCCGGAGATGTTTACGTTGCCGCCGGAGATCAGTCAATTGTCGATGAGTGTAAAAAATTTGGAGCTGAGGCTATCTTGACAGATCCAAAATTGCCTTCAGGAACAGACAGAATTGCAGCTGCGCTGAAAGAAATAGATCCTTCCGGTTCAAAATATGATATTGTAGTTAATTTTCAAGGTGACGCTATTAATGTTAATCCGGAAATTAATAATCAATTGATTAAAATTGTCGAAGATACAAATTGTGATATTGCAACAGTCGGTATGGTATTTAAATCGCAGGAAGAAATAGATAGTCCGAATAATGTAAAAATCGTTATGGGGCTGCGTGACGGTGAAACAGAAGCACGTTGTTTGTATTTTACCCGCGCTGCCGCTCCGTTTATTCGTAATCCAGAGAAATATGCCAATCACGATTTTTATCATCATATTGGTATTTATGTATACAAAGCTTCCTCTTTGCAGCAGATTGTAAAATTGCCGCTCGGCGTGTTGGAAGAAAGAGAATCTCTGGAACAGCTTCGGGCTCTTGAAAACGGTATGGTTATCCGCGCTAAGCTGGTTAACGAATTAAAGCTGAATACTCAAGCTCCGGCAGACATTGATACGTTGGAGGAATTGGAAGAAGCACGTAAATATATTCTTTAATTTTTCTCATAAAAGCGTATGACAAACAGTCATGCGCTTTTATTGTGTGTCAAGAAAACCACGCGCTAGGCGCGTGGTTCCAAAGAGCTTAT
>CAVIWQ010000065.1:0-7441 GCA_963646605.1 Bacteroidaceae bacterium | reverse complement strand
ACATAATATAATGCTTACTAAAACAAAGAATATTTGAATTATATTCAAACAAAATAAATCAACACTCAAAGTATAATCCCCAAAACAAAAAAGCAGGCTTTTTAGCCTGCTTTTTTTTGTTTTTATCGAAAAATTATTCGACAACCTTAAACTCTGACATATGCTCCAAGAGTTCACGTTTTTCTTTAACGTTTTCCTGAGCTTTATTCAGCAAGGTTTCATAACGTTCCGGATTCATTTTGTTAACAATCTGGAAACGTGTTTCATTTGCCATATATTCAGACAAAGGTTTGCTTGGTGCTTTAGAATCAAGCATCAACGGAGCTTTGCCGGCGGCAATATTATCCGGATTGTAACGATACAACGGCCAGCTGCCGCTTTCTACGGCTGCTTTTTGGTGATCCAAACCATCATTAAGGTTGAAACCTTGAGCAATACAGTGGCAGTAAGCAATAATCAAAGACGGACCATCAAAAGCTTCTGCTTCGTTCATTGCTTTAATCAGCTGCATATCGTTAGCACCGGCAGAAACCTGCGCAACATAAACATTGCCGTAAGACATAGCAATCATACCCAAATCTTTCTTAGGCAAAGCCTTACCTGCAGTTGCAAATTTAGCACTTGCGCCCATAGGAGTAGCTTTTGACTGCTGTCCGCCTGTATTCGAATATACACCGGTATCCATAACCAAAATGTTGATATTTTTACCGGAAGCAATTGCATGATCCAAACCGCCGAAGCCGATATCATAAGCCCAACCGTCGCCGCCGAGAATCCACAAAGATTTCTTAATCAGGTAGTCGGCAAGCTTATCAAGATGTTTAGCCTCTTCGGTGTCAATCTTAGCCAAAGCTGAACGCAATTCTTTAACATTGTCGCGTTGAGCATCAATTTCGGCATCTGTTGACTGAGGATTGCTCAAAATTTTGTCGGCAACAGCGCCAACTTTATCTTTCAAGCCTTCCAACAAAGATTTTGCAAAAGCTGTTTGTTGATCAATAGAGAATCTCATACCCAAACCAAATTCTGCATTGTCTTCAAACAAAGAGTTTGCCCAAGCCGGACCATGACCCTTTTCATCTTTTGCATACGGAGTTGTCGGCAAGTTGCCTGAGTAAATTGAAGAACAACCTGTCGCATTGGCAACAACCATTCTGTCACCAAACAACTGAGTCAACAATTTAACATAAGGAGTTTCACCACAGCCTGCGCAAGCGCCGGAGAATTCAAACAAAGGCTGAATCATCTGAGTTGTTTTAGGCATATTCTTGGCAACTTCAGTTCTCTTAACATAAGGCAAAGTCTCAAAGAATTTCCAATTTGCAACTTCAGCTTCAAGATGATTTTCGATATGATCCATATTAATAGCTTTTTTGCTTGCATCTTCTTTATTTTTAGCCGGACAAGCAGAAGTACAAATACCGCAGCCTGTGCAGTCTTGAGCAGAAATTTGCAAAATGAATTTCTTACCGGCAAATTCTTTGCCTTTGTAATCAGCTGTTTTCAGAGTAGCCGGAGCATTTTTAAGCTGTTCATCATCAGCGACTTTCATACGAATAACACCATGCGGGCAAACCAAAGAGCATTTACCGCACTGAATGCAGACAGACGGATCCAAAACCGGAATTTCTGTTGCGATGCAGCGTTTTTCATATTGAGTTGTACCTGTCGGCCATGTACCGTCAACAACTTCTTCAAAAGCAGAAACCGGCAGCTGATCACCGCGGTCGGCAATCAATTCAGCTGTCAGTTTTTTAACAAATTCAGGCGCATCAGCCGGAACAGGAGCCTGACGGCCGAATGTAGAAGTTACATGATCTGGATATTTAACTTCGTGCAAGTGAGCCAAAGAAGCGTCAACTGCTTGGAAGTTTTTCTGAACAATAGCATCGCCTTTTTTGCTGTAAGTCTTTTTAATTGCATTCTTAATTTGAGCAATAGCTTCATCTTTCGGCAAAATATTTGAAATTGCGAAGAAGCATGTTTGCATAACAGTGTTAATGCGCTGTCCCATACCTGTTTCACGGGCAACTTCAACCGCATTAATTGTATAGAATTTCAATTTTTTAGAAATAATCTGTTCCTGAACTTCTTTCGGCAGGTGATCCCAAACTTCTTCTGCTTTATAAGGAGCATTCAACAAGAATGTTGCGCCTTCTTTGGCAATTTTCAGAATATCTACTTTGTTCATGAACGGGAATTGGTGGCAGGCAACAAAATCAGCCTTGCTGATCAAATAAGCCGACTTAATCGGATTATCAGAGAAACGCAAGTGAGAAGTTGTCATTGAACCGGACTTGCGGCTGTCATATACAAAGTAGCCTTGTCCGTACTTGCCGGCATCTTCAGCAATAATTTTAATAGAGTTTTTATTAGCACCTACGGTACCATCAGCACCCAAACCGAAGAATACGGCACGAACAACATCTTTAGGTTCGGTGTCAATACTGTCGTCAAACGGCAAAGAAGTTTTGTTGACATCATCATTGATACCGACAGAAAAACCATTAATCGGAGCAGCAGCAAAGCCATTGTCGAAAACAGCTTTAACCATGCCTGGGGTAAACTCTTTTGAAGACAAGCCATAGCGTCCGCCGTAAATTTTCGGCAAAGAAGCCAATTTGCCATTAGCAAAAGCCTGTGACAAAGTAGCAACAACATCCAAATAAAGAGGTTCGCCGGTTGAACCTGATTCTTTTGTACGATCCAAAACAGAAACAACTTTAACTGTTTTCGGCAAAGCTTTTAAGAATGATTCTTCAGGGAACGGACGATAGAGGTGAACTTTCATAACACCCAATTTAGCGCCTTGAGCATTCAGGTAAGCAATGGTTTCTTCAACGGTTTCACCGCCTGAACCCATAATAACGATAACCTGTTCGGCATCTTCAGCACCGACATAGTCAACAACGTGATATTGACGGCCCGAAATTTTGGCAAATTTGTTCATTTCTTCCTGAACAAGGCCTTCAACTTTTTTATAATAAGGATTGGAAGCTTCGCGCCCCTGGAAGAAAACATCAGGATTCTGAGCTGTACCGCGGATAACCGGAGCCTCAGGACGCAGAGCATGTTTAGCGTTGAAAGTATAGTCAACACCTTCAAGCATAGCTTTCAAATCATCGTCAGAAAGCAATTTGATTTTTTTAATTTCGTGAGAAGTGCGGAAACCGTCAAAGAAATGCATAAACGGAACGCGTGAACGCAATGTTGAAGTCTGAGCAATAGCGGCAAAGTCGTGAGCTTCTTGTACCGAATTTGAGCAAAGCATTGCAAAACCGGTTTGACGGCAGCTCATAACATCGGTATGATCGCCGAAAATAGACAATGCGTGATAAGCCAAAGAACGAGCCGCAACATGCATAACAAACGGTGAAAGTTCACCGGCAATTTTATACATATTCGGAATCATCAACAACAGACCTTGCGAAGCAGTGAAAGTTGTTGTCAAAGCACCGGCTTGCAAAGAACCATGGCAAGCACCGGCAGCGCCTGCTTCTGACTGCATTTCCTGAACTTCTGGAATCATACCCCAAATATTTTTCTGTTTGGCGGCAGACCAAGCGTCAGCCCATTCCCCCATCGGAGAAGACGGAGTAATCGGGTAAATAACGCAGACTTCATTCATACGATGGGCAACAGAAGCGGCGGCTTCGTTACCATCCATCATTTTCATTTTCACTTCTGACATTTTATATCCTTATAAATTTGTTAGTATAAGTATTTAGAAAAAAATTTTCTGTCCGCTGTATACCACGCTATGATTCAAAAATCCACCAAAAAATAAAGTTTTTGAGCAAGATAATTAACCATATTTTTGCAAAATGTCTTTATAAGAAACAATAAAAAACAATTGGGAGATATTTATGTTAAAAAAATTTTTAGCAATCGGAACCTTGCTCGCTCTGGCAGCTTGCTCAACCGTTTCAGATGAAGGAAAAACACCGCGCACGGAAATCGGACGCCTAAACGGCTGCATGCTGGACGGAGCGTATGATTTGAAAGCCGCAGGAAAATTGGCGGGACAAAACAAATGGACCGTTGCCCGCAATATTTTGAGTTCCTGTGAACGAAAACTTAATCTTTCTCCTGCTGAAATCAACGAAACACAGAGCTTAAACATTATCGTCAGCGTAATCGACACACTAAAATAGGCATTAAAATGGCGAAATACACGAACGACTATTTGCTTGATAAACAAATAAAAATTTTTCAACCGACAAACGGTTACCGCGCATCGAGTGATGCGGTGCTTTTGTCTTCGGTCGTCTGCAATGTCCGCCAAAATGAAAAAATACTTGATTTAGGTTCGGGAACGGGAGCCGTTTCGTTATGTCTGGCTCACCGTTTTCCGTCTGCCGAAATAACGGGATTTGAAATTCAGCCGTTTTTGGTTGAACTTTCAAACCTAAGCGCCGCCGCCAATAATTTTGACAATCTCCGCTTTATCAATCGTGATTTACGCATTGCCAACCATGAAGGACACGGACAATTTCATCATGTTGTCAGCAACCCGCCCTATGCCGCCGAAGATATGCCCTCTCCGAACCAAAGCAAAGCTTACGCCCACAATTTTCAAAACTTCAGCCTTGCAGAATGGTTGGAGCAAGCTTTGAAATTTTTGCGTCCTCAAGGATATCTGTATCTTGTAAACAGAGCCGAAGCCATTGACGAAATTTTATTCAAACTCCACAGTATTACCGGTGATATCTGTATAATTCCGCTTTATTCGAAACACGGACAAAATGCCAAAAGGGTTTTAATCCGCGCCCGCAAAAACAGCCATGGCAAAACGCGGATTTTTGCTGGATTGACAATTCATCAGGATAACGGCGCCTATACGCCCGCCGCTCAAAAAATTCTGCGCGACGGTTGCTGTATATTTGATCAATTATAGTTAAAAAAGAGCAGATTATTTTCCCCTTGCGCCTGAGCCCTTTGTAGCGCAACAATTGCCTCTTCGACCAAAGTTTTGGCTTTTGTTTCCTGCCCGTCATACAAACTCACTCCCATACTGGTCATAACTTTTTCACCGTTTTTCAATGGCTGTCGAAAAATCGTGCGGATTTTGCTCAGTTCAACATTAATATCTTCCTGCCCGCTCAGCCCTGCTATCATTACCCAAAAGCTATATCTTATGCCGCGTGCTATCGTATAATTGGCCGGCAAATACATTTTCATTCTCACCGTCATTTCGCGCAAAACGCTTTCCGGTTCAGCCAACAAATTGAAATTATCGATATTTATGCCCAAAACGGCTATTTTATTACGTTTTAACCTGATATCTTTATAATTTTCATAATTTATTGTAGTTTGCAGCCTGTCTTCAAACAAATAATAGCTTGGAAGCCCTGTTTGAGCGTCAAACATGCAAGCCGTCACATGATAATCCGGGTCGCGCAATTCGTTTGTAATGCCGCGTCTTACGGAGCCATACTTAAATTCTTCTTCCAATTCAACCTCCCTTTCGATATTCGAAATATGGTGCTTTTTCTCCAAAAAACAAGCTACCAGCCGCATATTTACTGCATAACGCTGTTACGGATTTTTCGGATGGAATTTAACTCGATTTGGCGTACACGCTCTTTTGAAATGGCATAATATTTGCTCAAATCATCCAATGTAATCGACTTTTCGCACAAACGCCTTTTAAACAAAATATCTTTTTCACGCGTATTAAGGCAGGCAAACGCTTTTGTAAACAATTTCCGCCGTTGCTGCAAAATTTCATTGCGGCTGATAAGTTCTTCCTGATTAGGTTTGCCATCGGCAATAAAATCCAAAAGTTCGCTGCCGTTTTCGGAAGAGCTGTCAACCGTGGCATTAAGCGAGCCGTCATGTGTTTTCAAGCGCATATTCATTTCCGTAACATCCTGCACGCTGACATTCAGCAAATCGGCAATATTTTTCAGCACATCATGCGACATCTCTCGATCATCGGTCAAATTAAGACGATTTTTCATTTTGCGCAAATTAAAAAACAGCTTTTTCTGCGCAGCCGTTGTCCCAATTTTAACCAGCGACCACGAATTGAGCACATATTTTTGAACAGAAGCCTTAATCCACCATAAAGCATAAGTTGAAAAACGATATCCTTTTTCGGGATCAAATTTATCAACGGCATACAGTAAACCTATATTTCCTTCCGAAATCATTTCTGACAAAGGCAAACCGTACCCCTTGAATTTTGAAACGACTTTTACCACCAAACGCAAATGAGAGGTAATTAAAATATAAGAAATTTTAGCATTGCGGGTTTGAACATATTCGCTTGCCAAACGATATTCTTCATCCGGTTCCAAAATCGGAAAACGTCTGATATTTTGCAAATATCTGGTCAAATTGACTTCCGGTGAAAATTCTTCTGCCGAAAAACTGATTTCATTATTCATAAAAATATACTCCTGTTGATATTGAACATAAAAAGTCAACAGGAAAAGGTATAAAATATTTTCAGACTATCGGGTAGACGGTATTTTTAGTTCACAGTGTTCCAAAATTTCGATCAGGTCCTGCGGAAACGGAGCTTCAAACTGCAGCCAATTGCCGCTGATAGGATGTTTGAATCCCAAAGAAGCCGCATGGAGAGCCTGCCTCGGAAAAGAATTTATAAAACTTTTAACCTCGGCGGACAGTCCTTTAATTGAGGTTTTTCCAGATTTTTCATAAACCTTGTCGCCAACCAAATTGCAGCCTATTGAAGACATGTGCACTCTTATTTGATGGGTTCTTCCGGTTTCAAGATTGCATTTTACCAAACTTACAGCTCCATTGCAGGTACACAAAGTTTGATAATGAGTAACCGCGTGTTTTCCTCCCGCCGAAACCAAAGCCATCTTTTTGCGGTCAAATCGGCTGCGGGCAATATTTCCTTCAATCGTGCCGTTTTGCGGATTGGGCAAACCATAAACAACCGCGTAATAGGTACGTTCAATACTGTGTTCAAAAAACTGTTCGGCCAAACCGCGGTGCGCCGCGTCGTTTTTTGCCGCCACCAGCAAACCGCTGGTATCTTTGTCTATTCTGTGCACAATTCCCGGACGTTTTACCCCGCCCACTCCTGAGAGATTGTCGCGGCAATGATAGAGCAAAGCATTAACCAAGGTTCCGTCCGGCGCACCGGGAGCCGGATGTACTGTCATTCCCGCCGGTTTGTTTACGACAATCAAATCATTATCTTCATACACAACATCTAGCGGAATATCCTGCGGCTGCGGATCAGGAGCCGTTGCTTCCGGAACATTAACACAAAAGCTGTCTCCCGCTCTGACCTTGAAATCATTTTCGGTAATAACCGTATCATCAAGAACAACATTTCCCGATGAAATAAGCCGTTGCAGCATTGAACGCGAAAAATCGGGCAAAGCTTCGGTTAAAAATTTATCAAGCCGTAAACCAGCCTGCTCAGGCGCTGCGGGAGCTGAAAAATATAGATTATTAT
>CAVIWQ010000064.1:0-7590 GCA_963646605.1 Bacteroidaceae bacterium | reverse complement strand
AAGCTATAAGCTCTTTGGAACCACGCGCCTAGCGCGTGGTTTTCTTGACACACAAAAAAACCGCCCCGATAAGGAGCGGTTTATTTTTTGCCATAAAAAACTATTCAGCTTCTTTAGCTTTTGCTGTTGCAGACAAATCGTCAGCAATACGAGCAGAACGACCACGCAAAGCACGCAAGAAATAAAGTTTTGCACGGCGAACTTTACCGATACGAGAAACTTCAATCTTGGCAACATTTGGAGAATACAGCGGGAATACACGTTCCACACCTTCACCAAAAGAAATTTTGCGGACAGTGAACGAAGAGTTCAAACCATCATTTTTACGGGCAATGCAAACGCCTTCATAAATCTGAATACGTTCTCTGTCGCCTTCTTTAACTCTGGTGTGAACTTTCAGAGTATCACCGGCTTTGAACTCAGGAAAATTCTTTCCTTCGCTGAGCTTGGCAATCTGCTCTTTTTCAACTTCTTTTAAAATGTTCATAACTTGTTACCTTTTCTAAATATTTTGTTACTTTGTATGCTTAAACCCTTTTCGAGTCAAGATATTTTTTCCATAAGTCCGGCCTTCTTTCTTCAGTGGTTTTCATCGCCTGTTCTTTACGCCAGTTTTCAATTTTTTGATGATGACCTCCAAGCAATATCTCGGGAACCCTACGCCCTTCCCATTCTGTAGGGCGGGTATATTGCGGATATTCAAGCAAATTGTCTTCAAAACTTTCAGATACGGTTGACTCGGCATTACCCAACACCCCCGGCAAAAGACGTACAACGGCATCCAACAAAATCTGCGCTGCCTGCTCGCCGCCGGTCAAGATGTAGTCGCCGATACTGACTTCTTCAATATTAAAAGCCTCTATCACACGTTCATCTATTCCTTCAAAACGTCCGCAGACAATATTAATTTCGTTTTCCTGCGCATAAGCTTTGACCATTTCCTGCGTCAGCGGACGGCCTTTAGGGCTCATTGCCAAAATTTTGCCTCCTGTACAGTTGGCTTTTAAGGCTCTGCCCAAAACATCCGGACGCATAACCATACCGGCACCGCCGCCGCAAGGCGTATCATCAACCGAACCATGCTTGTCTGTCGCATAATCCCTGATATTGACAGTTTCAACCGACCAAATTTTTTCCTCTAATGCTCTTCCGGTCAGGGAATAGCCTAAAAAACCGGGAAACAATTCCGGAAAGATGGTGAAAATCTTAGCTTTCAGCACCTGCATCTCCGTCATCATCCGGCTCAAACTGCATTGAAACCGCGTTTACAATAATATAACCATCTTCAATATTGACCGTCGGCACATACGCGTGGTTAAAAGGAATCATCTCAAGCTTTCCGCTTGCTTTAACTTTGATTTCCAGAATATCGCCCGCACCAAAGTTATAAATTCCGACAATCTTGCCTGCCACATTGCCCGAAGCAGCTTCGCGAACGTCTAGACCGACCAAATCTGTCTGGTAGAACTCTTCGTTATTGGTAAGTGGTGGTAGCACATCACGATTTGCAAACAATTGCGTTCCGATAAATGTCTGCGCAAGATTTCTATCGTCAACCCCTTTAATTTTAACCCGCAGCAATTCTTTCGAATGGCCGACAACTTTAATTTCAAACTCACGTCCTTTTTGATCTGTTAAAATACCGTATTTATCAATATCACGGTCATGTTCGGTAAAGCTTTTTACTTTCACTTCGCCTTTAATGCCGTGCACACCGACAATTGCACCTAAACAAATTTTGGACTGAGTTGTCATTTTTCAATTGCCCTTTTGGAAAAATTATTCAGCACTGTTTTGAGCTTCAGCAGCAGCTTTTGCTGCTTCTTCTTTGGCTTTCATTCTTTCAACGGCTTTAGCTTTAGGAGCTGATTTTTTAGGCTGTTCATGAACAACCGGAGCTTTTACCAAACCCAAATTAGAGAAAAGTTTTTCCAATCTTTCTGTCGGCAAAGCACCAATACCGAGCCAATATTTTACTCTGTCGGTATCAATAACCAATCTTTGAGCATGATCTTGCGGAAGCAATGGATTGTATGTGCCCAATTTTTCAATAAATCTACCATCGCGGGGAGCTCTTGAATCAGCTGCCACAATACGATAAAACGGGCGTTTTTTTGAACCACCGCGAGATAATCTGATACGAACTGCCATTTTATATTCCTTTCTTTAATAAATTAAAAAATAAGTTTCCACTCTAATGGCTTAAAACGGAAACTTGTTTCCCATTCCTTTAGGAAGTTTACCCAAAGGAAAATTTTTCATCATCGAACCAAGACCGCCCAAGCCGCCCCGTCCGAATTTTTTCATCATACCGGACATTTGTTCATATTGTTTCAAAAGTTTATTAACATCTTGAACTTCAACTCCGGCACCTGCCGCTATTCTTTTCTTACGCGAAGCCTTGATTAAATCAGGCGTTTTTCTTTCCTGTAAAGTCATAGAAAGAATTATTGCTTCTTGTTTTTTTATCAAGCCATCACCTATTCCGGCATTTTCTATTTGATTCTTAAACTTTGACAGCCCCGGAATCATAGACATAATTCCTCCTAAACTGCCAAGTTTTTGAATTTGTCTTAACTGCGCCAGCATATCGTTTAAGTCAAATTTGCCTTTTAACATTTGCTGCGCCATTTTGTCAGCTTCTTCACGGTCAATTTTTTCCATGGCCGTTTCCACCAAACTGACAACATCACCTTGCCCGAGTATTCTGCCGGCAACACGGTCAGGATGAAATTCTTCAAACTCTTCTATTTTTTCGCCGGTTCCCAAGAATTTAACCGGAACATTAGCCGCCATTTTCATTGACAAAACAGCGCCTGCACGTGAAGAACCGTCTATACGTGTCAGCACAATTCCGGTTACGCCCAGTCTATCATTAAACTCTTTAGCCACATTGCAGGCATCTTGCCCCATCATGGCATCAGCTACCAGTAAAGTTTCAATCGGAGCAGACGCTTTTTTAACTTCAATCAGTTCAGCCATCAAAGCATCATCAACATGCAAACGGCCGGCCGAGTCTAAAATAACGACATCAAAACCGCCTTTTTTAGCCGCATCAAGCGCACGCTTAGTTATCTCCAAAGGTTTTTGCCCCTCAACGACCGGCAGGCAATATCCTTCTATTTGCTGCGCCAACTGTTCCAATTGCAACTGAGCTGCCGGACGGTAAACGTCCAAAGAAGCCAGCATAACTTTACGTTTTTTACCCAAAAATTTAGCCAATTTGGCTGATGTTGTTGTTTTTCCGGCACCTTGCAAACCAACCATTAAAATAACGGCAGGCGGAACAGTGTTAAAATTGAGCTTGCTGTCATCTGCGCCCAAAATTTTGATAAGTTCTTCATGAACAATTTTTATAACCATCTGCCCAGGTTGAATGGAACGCACAACCTTTTCGCCGATAGCCTGTTCTTTGACTTTGGCAATAAATTCTTTAACAACCGGCAGCGAAACATCGGCTTCAAGCAAAGCAATGCGGATTTCACGCATTGCATCGTCAATGTCTTTTTCACTTAACACTCCGCGTGAAGTGATTTTTGCAAAAACGCTGCCTAATTTATCTGTTAAAGTATCAAACATTACTGCCTATACAAATTATTGCACGCCAGTGTGCGAACCCTCGCTGACTGGCGGCACTCCTCAGAGTGGTTAAAACTGTTACTACAATGAAAAATCATTGAAATTGCGTACAATGTAACAGGTTAAACATTAAAGTCAAGCAAAAAAACAAGCTTTTACAAAGAAGGCGGCATAAAAAAAGCTGCTTTTTTTTAAGAGCAGCTTTTTATAAAATTAATTTGTTATTTTCCCGTGGCAATGCTTAAACTTTAAGCCGCTGCCGCAAGGACAGGGATCATTTCTCGACACCTTTCCCCAAGTTTCAGGGTTATTAGGATCAAAAGCTTTTTTGCCATAAGCAAACGGAACTTGCTTTTCTTTGGTTTCGGATTGCTGAGGCTGAACTGCCGGACGAGCATTTAATAAACTCTGCGGAGTTTCATGCACTTCCTGAATTCTTGCCGGAGCACTGCGCAGCTGCAATCCTTCACTGTTTTCCGTCTGAATCTGAACACGGCAAGTCATAAATGTGACACGCTCGCGCAGCATATCAAGCATATCGGAAAACATATTGAAAGCTTCTTTTTTATATTCATTAAGCGGATCTTTTTGACCATAAGCGCGCAGTACAATTGTATAACGCATATAATCCAAACTGGCGATATGCTCTTTCCAAAGCTGATCCAAAACTTGAAGCAAAATATTCTTTTCAACCAAACGCACAATTTGCGGAGGCAAATCTTTGTTTTTCTCATCCAACAGCTGTTCAATACTTTCAACAACACGTTGCACAATAATATCACTGTCTATTTCAGCCTCTTTAGCCCAAACATCTATCGGCAAAATAAAGCCCGTAATTCTGCCTAATTCTTGCTGAAGTTCGGCAACCGGCCATTCCTGAGGAGCAACCCCTGGATGCAGATAAGAAGCAACCACATCGCTTAAATATTCTTCGCGCATATCTTTAACCGTATCCGAAACATCAGAAGCAGTCATCAGTTCGCGGCGCTGTTCATAAACAACTTTACGTTGATCATTCATAACATTATCATATTTCAGCAAATTTTTACGAATATCAAAGTTACGCTCTTCAACTTTCTGCTGAGCCTTTTCCAAAGCTTTGCTAATCCATGGGTGAACCAACGGTTCGCCTTTAGGCATTCCCATTTTTTCGAGCATGGCAGACATTCTTTCCGAACCAAAAATACGCATCAAATCATCTTCCATAGACAAGAAAAATTTAGATGTTCCCGGATCTCCCTGACGGCCGGAACGTCCGCGCAACTGATTGTCTATACGGCGGCTTTCATGTCTTTCCGTACCCAAAATATACAAACCTCCGGCAGCTATAACTTTAGCTTTGTCTTCAGCAATTTCCGCTTTCAGTTTATTTTTGATTGCTTCAACCTGTTCGGGTGTTTCATCACCTTTCAACAAAGATTTCAAACGCATATCTAAGTTGCCGCCCAATTGAATATCCGTACCGCGTCCGGCCATATTGGTGGCAATTGTGATTGCTCCCGAAACGCCGGCCTGCGCTACGATAGCGGCTTCACGTTCATGATGGCGGGCATTCAAAACTTCAAATTTGACATTACTCTTTTTTCTGAGCAAATCAGCAACTAATTCTGATTTTTCAATCGAAGTTGTACCAACCAAAACCGGCTGTCCTTTTTCATGACATTCCAAAATTGTTTTGATAATGGCATCATATTTTTCTGCAGCTGTGCGGTAAATTTCATCATGCATATCCTGACGCAAAACCGGACGGTTTGTCGGAATTTCAATACAAGATAAACCATAAATATCAACAAATTCAGCTTCTTCAGTCATAGCTGTACCGGTCATACCGGCCAACTTCGGATATAAACGGAAATAATTTTGGAAAGTGATGGAAGCTAAAGTTTGATTTTCAGACTGGATTTTAACACCTTCTTTGGCTTCAATTGCCTGATGCAAGCCGTCCGAATAACGGCGTCCTTCCATCATGCGTCCCGTAAATTCATCAATGATAACAACTTTCCCGTCTTTGACGATATAGTCAACATCTCTGGTTTGCATTTTGTGAGCGCGCAAAGCATTATTAACATGCTGCACCAAAGAAACATTTTCCACGTCATACAATCCGCCTTTTTTGATAAGTCCGTTGGCTTTCAGCAGCTGTTCGACATGCTCCATACCGCATTCAGTCAAAACAACGCTTTTAGCTTTTTCGTCTTTTTCATAGTCCTTATCCGTCAAGCTCGGAATAATACTGTTTACAGCAATGTATTTTTCCGATGAATCTTCTGCCGCACCGGAAATAATCAGAGGTGTTCTGGCTTCATCTATCAAAATAGAGTCAACCTCGTCGACAATTGCATAATGGAACGGACGTTGAACCATTTCATCAAGGCTGAATTTCATATTGTCGCGCAAATAGTCAAAACCAAGTTCATTATTAGTACCGTAAATAATATCGCAGGCATAAGCGGCTCGACGCTGTTCATCGCTTTTTTCATGAACAATATAATCAACAGTCAAGCCCAAAAAACGATAAACCTGCCCCATCCATTCAGCATCGCGTTTGGCCAAATAATCGTTTACGGTAACGATATGAACGCCTTTTCCTTCCAAAGCTTCCAAATATGCCGCCAAAGTCGCCACCAAAGTTTTGCCCTCGCCGGTTTTCATTTCGGCAATCATACCTTTGTGTAAAACTATACCGCCGATAAGCTGCACATCATAATGGCGCTGCCCCAAAGTTCTTTTTGCCGCTTCGCGGACAACCGCAAAAGCTTCAGGCAAAAGATCATCCAACGTTTCGCCTAATTTAAGTCTATCGCGAAATTCAACGGTTTTATTTTTCAATTCTTCATCGCTCAATGCCGAAATAGCCGGTTCCAGAGCATTGATTTTATTTACTGTTTTATATTGTTTTTTTATAAAACGGTCATTGGCGCTGCCAAAAAATGCCTTTGCAATTTTGCCTATCATAAAATTTCACCTTGATAATATTAAAAGTCAATCTTACATTTAATGTTTATAATAAATAAAGTCAATAGTTCGGCTATATTTATAAACTTTAGGACAATTTTTTCTTGGAAATTTTTTATTTTAGGGTATAACTGAAATCAGTTTACATTTTTGGAGGAAAATTTTAATGAAAACCAAATATATTGCAGCTATTGCGCTTTCACTGACAATTTTAAATCCGTTTAGCGCACAGGCTGAAGGAAAAGGCGGCGTTGCAGCGGTTGTCAACGGTGAAAAGATTACGGTTGACGAAATCAAAACAATTTATGACAATACTCCACAAATCCACACTCAGGAAAAATGGGACGTTTTTTATGCAAAAGCTCTTGATGTATGGGTAAACGGAAAAATCGTTCAACAGGCTGCCGATAAATCAACTGTCAGAAAATCTAAAGAATTTCAGGAACAGTTAAAGTTGGCCAGCAACGATATTGCAAGCAAGCTTTATTTGAAACAGGAAATCGAAAAAAGAATTAACGACAACGATATTCAAAACCTCTACAACCAATATAAAACCAATTTCGTTTCTGAAAAAGAAATGAGAGCCCGTCATATTTTGGTAGATAATGAAAATGTTGCAAACGATATTATTGCCCGCCTCAAAAAAGGTGAGAAATTTGATGAGCTCGCCCGCAAATATTCAAAAGAAAAGAAAGCCGATCTCGGTTACTTTACAAAAGATATGATGGTTCCGGCTTTTGGCGATGCTGCTTTCTCAATGAAAAAAGGACAATTTTCACAAAAACCGATTAAAACTCAATTCGGCTATCATATCATTATTGTAGATGATGTTCGTGACACTAAACCTTTATCTTATAAAGATGCAGAAGGCCAGTTAAAAGGTGTTGTAGCTCAGGAAGCTATGAAATCTTTAATGTCTGAAATGAACAAAAACGCCAAAGTTGAAAAATATTCACTTGATGGCAAAGTTGTTAAATAATTTAACACTCACACAAAAAACTCCCCTTCTTTCAAAGGGGAGTTTTTTTATTACTTTATTTCAATAATTTTACGTTC